>JAISNW010000167.1 GCA_031276055.1 Deferribacteraceae bacterium
TGTGTATTTCTCAGGCTATTACACTGAAAGCGCACTCTTACGCTCACAAGCAGTTCAACTTGGCTTAACTGCCGATTATTACGGCGGCAACGCCACCGACAATGCTGATTTTATTAAGATAGCAGGCGTAAAAGCCGCTGCAGGCAGCTACCTTATAGGGCTTCCCACCCCTGAACAGCTGGACTATCCAGAGTCTAAAAAGTTTGCTCAAGACTATGTAAATAGGTATAAAGAGAAGATACCTTCTATATGGGTTGTAGTAAACGCCGATGGGCTTAGGGTAATCTTTGAGGCTATGCGCCAGACCAAATCCAACAATACAGAGGTTGTGGCAAAATATATCCGCAGCAGTATAAAAGATTTTAACGGGCTGACAGGTCCTATCACCATTCAGCCCAACGGCGAACGTGCAGGCAGCATCTATCAGGTGAATATTATCAACAGCAAGGGAGAATACGAGGTGTGGAAACCTAAATGATCTTCCTGCAGCAGCTTATCAACGGATTGACATACGGAAGTTTATTGGGTTTTATAGCCCTCGGATATACAATGGTATACGGGGTGTTGAAACTCATAAACTTCGCGCATGGTGATGTTGTTACTCTCTCTGCTTTCCTCTCTATAACATTTATCCCGTTGATGGGCTACTTAGGTTCATTGGCAACGGCGGTGATTATCCTTCTTGTTATGACGTGTATATGCATCGCCGCCGCCGTTTTAGAACGTTTTGCTTATAGACCTTTGAGAAGCGCCCCCCGCCTCTCCCTTATAGTATCTGCTTTAGGGGCGGGGATGGTCATACAGAACGCCATAATGCTTATCTGGGGGGCTAACCCTAAGGTATTCCCTTCAGAGCTTATCCCGCAGACGATCTACCATTACGGCGATCTCTCGGTCAACTCTCTTAGCATCGTTATCCTTGTTCTTAACGTTATCGTTATGATTTCGCTTATATTTTTCATCCACAAAACCCGCAGCGGAATAGCTATTAAAGCCCTCTCTATTGACTACTCCACGGCGCAGCTTATGGGGGTGAACATCAATAGGACTATAACCCTTGTATTTGTGATAGGCGGCGCAATAGGGGCGCTTGGGGGGATTCTCATTGGGGCCAGCTATAACACTGTGCCTTTCAATATGGGCTTTGAATATGGGATCAAAGCGTTTATCGCTGCTATCTTAGGCGGGATAGGGAGCATCCCTGGAGCAATGTTCGGCGGCATCCTTTTAGGGCTTGTTTCCACCTTCAGCGCGGGCTATATTTCAACTGTCTGGGCGGATACCTTTGCTTACGCTCTGCTGATTATCCTTCTTATCTTTAGACCCAATGGGATATTTGGGGAGATTTCGGTTCATAAGGTATGAAGAATTTTAGAGAGGGTATTAATAAGCTGATCGCCGCGGCGGAAGAGTTTTCACAAAACTTCAATCTATCTAAATTCATTAGAAAAAGGTGGATGAATATCTTTGTGGCGCTATCCATCCTCTTTGCTGCGCTCTATCCTAACTTTGTAAGCGATACATGGCTTACCATTGGCGCAACTTTTTTTATATTTGCTCTAGTGGCGCTCTCTCAAGATATAGTTTTAGGGCGGGCGGGCGTTTATGATATGGGGCACGCCATATATTTTGGGATGGGGGCGTATATATTCGCCATCGCCACAAACGCATGGGGGCTCAATTTCTTTGCCGCTGCAACCCTTGCCAGCTTTGCTCCTGTTATATTCGCTATGCTCCTCTCTGCTCCGGTGATTCACCTTCGCGGCGACTATTTCCTTGTGGTAAGCATTGCTCTGAACATTATCTTTGTTCAAGCGCTCAACAACAATATCTTCGAGATAACAGGCGGACCTAACGGCATCTTTGGAATCTATCCCGAAACTTGGTTAGGGATCGATTTCACCAAACCTAAGTTTGTATATTACTACGCCTTTATTGTGGTGCTCATCGTTGTAAAGTTGATGCACAACTTTGACAACTCTCGTTATGGGCGGGCTGTATGCTATATCTATCAGGATGAACTCGCCGCTCTGAGCATGGGGATTAACCCTAACCTCATTAAACTTTTAAGTTTTGCTTTCAGCGCCGTTCTAGCAGGGTTTGCAGGAGTTTTATACACCCTTGAATATGGAGCGGTGGCTCCAGAGATATTTAAGGTGGATCAATCGATTATATTCTTTGCTATAGTAATAGTCGGCGGGCAAGGTTCTCTTGCAGGAGTGCTGCTCGGAACATTTGTAATGTTTGTTCTTCCTGAACTATTCCGCGGGTTCGCTCAGGTGCGCTATCTAGTATTCGGGCTTGCTATGGTGGTATTCATGATCTTGCGCCCTAATGGGCTAATCCCCACAAAATACGGTTTTTATCCGAAAAAACTCTTTAAGCTAAAGGGGGATTGAGGCACTACCACCATAACTCAAAATGATATTATTACTCCAACCTTTAATAAGTTAGAAAAAGGTCAAAGCGTTTATATAGCTATTGCACACGATGGAGAATATGAAGGTAAAGTGTACGGCGGTTCGGGAACGCAGGTTGCTCATTTTATGTCAATGTTTATCCGTCCATTCGCCTCTAAAATACAGTTAGCTCAGGCATATGAGGTGTTTGAAACTGCTTTACAGCAAGCGGGAAAAGCTAATGTGCGATATCTATTTTTTCCTGTCATCACAAATTGGGAACCGCGAAATGCAGCATGGTCAGGCAGACCCACGCGTGCCAGCATTACTGTTACAGCTTATGATGTTGCGGCTAATCAACAATTATTTGTCCGTAAGATTGATATAGAAGGGAGATCGGTTACTCTCATTAGTCAATCTGTTGATAAATTAGTTGAAACAGCTATTAAAGAGTTTTGCGAGAATTTGTTTTAATCCTATTACCATTTTTCGGGGCTATTTCCACCTCTTTAATTCACTTAAACCTAGCGGTATAGACAGCAAGAAGGCGCAGAAATCCGCTAAAGGTTGGCTTAATTGCAGCCCAAACAGCCCAAAAAGATGAGTAAAGGTGAATAATATAGGCAATAAAAAGAGCCCCTGCCGGGAAACAGCCATGATTGCGGCTTTTACCCCCCTCCCTGTGCTCTGAAGGAGCATATTGGTAAGGATAACAAAGCCCATAAGCGGCAGGGTGAAACATTGCATCCGTATATAAAACGCCCCAATCTCCACCAATGCCCTATCGTTGGCGCTGAACAAGGAGATAATATTCTCTGCAAAGGTAAAGACTATTAGTGAAAAGATGGTGAGCACAGGGAGGCTGAGCTTTAAGCAGAAATAGAACGCCTCTTTTGCACGTCCATAGAGTTTTGCTCCAAAGTTGTATCCGCAGACAGGTTGAAAACCTTGACCAAAGCCTGTTATTACAGAGGCTGCAAAGATTAATATCCTCTGGACAACCGAGATAGCTGCAATAGCCGCGTCTCCAAAGAGGGATGCGCTGTTATTTAAGCAGATGCTTGCTATGCTGGCAAAGGACTGCCTGAATAGAGAAGGCGCTCCGCCCCTTATAATCTCTTTATACAATCTCCTGCTAGGCGAAAAAGACGCCCAACGTATCCGCGTGGCTTCATG
>JAISNW010000128.1 GCA_031276055.1 Deferribacteraceae bacterium
CCCCAACAACATTTAACTTTTCTCCCTATAAAAATTACACCTTTATAGACCCTTATAGGCAGAGCAACTTCAGCCGTTATTATGACTATGTGAGGCTGCCTGAAGCTCTAACCGATGATAAAGGGAAGGCAAACCTCCCTCTTGATCTCTCAACTTTCGGCAATGGGCTATACCTTCTACATGTTTCTGTGGAAGGCTTTGAAGACGGCTCGGGCGATAGCGTTACCACAAACGCTTGGCAATATGTTTCCCCGCTAAAATACCTCGTGGGGCTTGAATATAATTCAAAGCTCTCCTACCTAAAGAAGGGCGATGCTGCTAAGGTTAATTTTATCGCCATAAACCCAAATTTAGAAAAGATAGCGGTTGCAGACTTAACCTATCAGATAGTGGAAAAGAAACATCTTTCCCTCCTTGTTAGAAACCGCGACGGCACTTACGCTTTTCAATCAGCGCCGAGGGAAACTGTAGTTAGAGCCGATAAATTTGCGATAGATGCAAAAGGTTCAGATTTTACAATACCAACAGACAGTGTGGGCAGCTACTACCTTAAAATTCTTGATCCTCAAGGCGCTATCCTTGCACGGGCAGACTTTTTTGTTGCAGGGGATGCCAACCAAACCTTATCGCTCGATAAAAATGTGCAGCTGGACATAAAGCTGAATAAGGGTGAGTTCGCCGCGGGTGAAACCATTCAGGTAAGCATCACAGCGCCTTACGAGGGCTTAGGGCTTATCACCATAGAAAAAGATAGGGTTTACGCCCATAAGTGGTTTGCCGCCAACTCTCTGTCTTCAGTGCAGACTATAACTGTTCCGAGAGAACTTCGCGGCAACGGCTATGTGAGCGTATCTTTTATAAGAGGGAAGTATTCCCGCGAAATATTTATGCCGCCCCATGTTTTTGCGGTGGCTCCGTTTAATATTGAAAAGAGCCGCTATATCACTGATGTTAAGCTGACTGTTCCAGATACCGCTAAACCGGGCGCCCCGCTCAATATCGACTATACAGTCAGTAAAGATACTAAACTCTTAATATATGCTGTGGATGAAGGGATATTGCAGGTGGCGGATTACAGAACCCCTGATCCTCTCTCAGATTTTCTACGGAAGATTGCCCTGCAAGTTACAACCCGCCAGACTGTCGGTCGTTTCCTCTCGGATTGGAGGGTGATAAGGGCGGCGACAGGGATAGGAGGCGACGGGTTTAACGAAGAGGCGGCGGATCCGCTGGCGTCAAATTTAAACCCATTTAAGCGCAAAACAGAAGCTCCTGTAGTCTACTGGTCGGGAATATTTGACGCCAAAGCAGGCAAAGGTTCTGTCAGCTATGATGTGCCGCCCTACTTCAACGGTTCTCTAAAAGTCTTTGCAGTGGCAGTCTCTGAAAGCTCTGTAGGAGTGGGCGCTAATTACCTTACTATCCGCGCTCCTATAATTATGCAGCCAAATATGCCGGTTGTTATGGCAAACGGCGATATTGCAGATGTCAGCGTCTCACTCTCCAACAACCTCCAAGATAAACCGGACAATACCGTTTTTACTGTGGAGATTAAACCGAACGACCTCTTTACAGTTATAGGGGAGACTACGAGAGAGGTTGCCCTGCCTTACGGCTATGAAGGGCGGGCGGATTTTAGAGTGCAGGCGAAAGATAGTTTCGGCTCTGGAGAGCTCACCTTTACAGCCTCTGGAGGCGGCGAAAAGATGAGCATATCTGCAACAGCAAGCATCCGCCCTGCTACCGGCTACGCTACTGTTCTTACCACTGGAGTATCTGAAAGGGCGGATGTTGCTATAGCAGGCTTTTCAAGAGATATGTTCGGAGAGTTTGCATCTAGGGAAGTTGCCGCTTCTCATAGTCCATTGCTTATAAGCCGCGGTCTTTATAGATATTTAATAGATTACCCGCATGGGTGCACGGAGCAGATAGTATCCCAATCCTTCCCATCTGTTATGATAAAAGGGAAGTTAGCCTTAGGCGGAGCAGGCGATCAAGATAAGCTCTTTAATAATATGCTCAATATCCTCCGCTCTAGGCAGCTCTCCAACGGCGGATTTATGCTCTGGAACGGCGGCTGGCGGGAAGTTCACCCCTTTGCCACAATATACGCCATGCACTACCTAACAGAAGCAAAGGCAAATGGGCGTTTTGTGCCTCAAGACATTATGGACGGCGGTCTAAAGTGGCTGCAAAGCTACACTTCCAAAGTAGCAAACGACCTGTATACCAATAGGCTGCAAGCCTACGCCGCTTATGTGCTCGCCCGAAACGGCGTTGTGGTCACCGCCTTTATAACCAACCTTGAAGAACGTCTAAAAGGTGTGAAAGATTGGCGTTCCAACGATATAGTGGTTTATATGGCGGGAATATATAAGCTGTTGCAGATGGACGAAAAAGCAGCAGATATGATCAGGAGCTTTGTGCCTGATACTGTATCGCGTTATAGGTTCTTTTCAGATTTTGACTCAAGCACTCTACGCAATTCAGTCTACCTATTCTTCCTTGGAAAACACTTTCCCGACATGATCTCAAAGATAGATGTGAAGATCGTGCTCAATCTGATTAACGCCATAGAAGACCAACACTACAGCACCATCTTATCAAGCTACAGCATATTAGCGCTCTACGCTCTTGCGGAGGCAACAGAGGGCAGCGACGATGGGCTCTCCATACTGCTTACACAAGCGGGGAAAGAGACCGCCCTCAAGGTGGATGCTTCCGGGGAGTTTCCAACTGCAAGCTATACCGGTATAGCAGAGCGTCTTGCAGCAAAGACCGCAGAGCGGGGCAAGATGGGCTTTTTCTTAGTGGCTACGGAGCGGGGTTTTGATAAAGCTCTGCCGAAAGCTGAATCTAAAGGAATAGATATTACTAGGGCTTACTATGACGCCAGCGGCAAACCGAAAACAACCTTTAAGCAAGGCGATGATGTGGTAGTTCATCTAAGGTTGAAGACCAACGGCAACCGTGATATTATAGACAACGTGGCTATTATAGACCTATTGCCTGGAGCTTTTGAAATGCAGAGCGCCTCCGTGTCCGCCCTTCAAAAACGGGCATACGGCGGAAGGTATGACAGCCGCCTCTTTGATTATGTTGATGTGCGCGAGGATCGCCTTGTCTTTTACGCCACCGTCACAAGAAACGTCAAAGAGTTCACCTACACATTAAAGGTTGTTTCAAAGGGCGAGTTCACCATCCCGCCGGTATACGCTGCATCTATGTATGACCCTGTATACCGAGGCAACACCGGCGCAGATAAGGTAAAGGTGTCAGAGTAGCGAAAACGTAATTTCAAGCGGTGTTTTACGAGCTCTTTTGCGCATGTTTTGCGTTTCGTTATTATCGCGAAACATGCGCAAAAAGCGTTATAAATGGAGCTTGGGTTTTAAGGCTATACTATACCCAGCATTTTTTATTACGCGGCAAGAGTTTTTTATCGACAACACTATCTAATTCTGTTAGTATACCGTCCGATTAAATTTGTAAAGGAACGGATAATATGCAGCAACTTACCATGCGCAAACCGAGCAAACTAAAGAAAGTCCGCAAACAAGGTTTTCGCGCCCGTATGCAGAGCCGCAGTGGACGAGCTGTAATAAACAGGAGGCGGGCAAAGGGGCGCAAGAGGCTTGCTCTGTAAACACCTTCGTTTGCACTCCGCCGATTTTAAGGCCTTTGCTAGATCACGGCGTTTCAGCTCTGAATATCTGAAAGCAGCGGTTGTTTATGCAGACGAGCGCAGGTGCGCTGTTGCGGTTGGAAAAAAGGTATCCCGCTTGGCTGTGCACCGCAATAAGGTAAAAAGAAGGCTTAAATATCTGATCATGAAAAGCTATAAGAGTCTCCCGCAGAATGCTTGGGTGTTGTTTATAGCCCTTCCTGCTGTTGCGGCTCTCAGTTTTGATGAATTGGAGAAAGATTATAATATACTCATTCATCGCATCTGCACCGCAAAAAGCGGCCATCGTCCTTATAAAGCTGTATAAAAGGGCTCTCTCGCCGTATTTCGGCAACCAGTGCCGTTTTTACCCTACCTGCTCAACCTATGCTTTGGAGGCGTTTCAGCAGAGAGGTTTTTGCAAAGGGCTCTTGCTTACACTCTGGAGGATATTGCGTTGCAACCCTTTCAACCAAGGCGGATATGATCCGTTAGAACCGCCTAAACCGTGAAAATAGGGTAAAAGGCAGAAGAAAAGATTATTATTTGTAAGGACATATATATCAAAAATGGATAGAGATACCCTAGTCCGCACCATTCTATTGGTGATCATAAGCGCCGTCATCCTCTATGTGTGGCAGTATATGATCAATAAGACAGCGCCTGCTCCTATAGCTCAAACTCCTTCAGCGGCTGAAACAACAGATAAACCTGCCGCTGAAACCCCTAAGTTAATATCTGAAAGCCCTCCCCCTCTTGTTTCGCAAACCCGCCTCCTCCCTATTTCACGCGCACTATATGATATTATATTTGATGAAGCCGCCGGAGATATTGTATCTGTCACCATGCTTGAATATGCTAAGAGCTCGCCCCCTCCAAAATTTACTACGGGCGGCGTTTCCCCTTATTTTTCACTGCGGACGGGGCTAGAAGGCGCTTATACTGCGGAATTTAATAAAGACGCCGTCACCTTTACCGCTGAAACTTCAGAGATTAGGGTTCAGAAGAGCTATATTCTAACAGACAGCTACAACATCCCTATCGATATAAAGATAACAAACCTCACTGACGCCCCTATAGCCATCCCATTAAAAGCGCAGGTAGGACCTGGTCTAGGCGAGCAGATGGAATCAGGGGGCTATGTTTTTACAGGTTCTATGTTGGCAAAGGGGAAAGATATTGTAAAAGAAGATGAGGTGAAAAACCCTGTTGCTCTCGCAAATCCTGTATGGGGCGGCAATACCTCAAAATATTTCCTCTTTGCTGTAATAAACGGAGGGTGGGAAAAAGGAGAGATACGTCAGGTCGGAAATGAAACCGAAGTTGTTTTCACAAACACTATAACAATCCCAGCATCTTCAGAGGTTTCAGTTCCTCCATTTTCTATATTTTCAGGACCTAAGGAGTATAAAAACCTCAAAAGTTTTAATGCGGGTTTGCAAGAATCTATAGATTACGGGATATTTTTCTTTATCGGCATCCCTATGACCACCTTTATGAATTTCGCTTATAGCTGGGTTCATAACTATGGGCTTGCTATAATAATCTTAACGATAATAGTTAAGATTATCACCCTCCCGCTCACCTTAAAGAGTATGCTCTCCATGCGCGGCATGGCAAAACTGCAGCCGGAGATGAAGGCGTTGAAAGAAAAATACAAGGAAGAACCACAAAAGTTCAGCGCCGCGAGTATGGAGCTTTATAAAAAGCATAAGATTAACCCGCTCTCCGGCTGCTTGCCGATGCTTGTGCAGCTGCCTATATTCTTCGCCCTCTACAAATCGCTCCTTGTTTCTATAGAGTTGAAAGGTGCGCCGTTTTTTGGATGGATAAAAGACCTATCCGCCCACGACCCTTATTATATAACCCCAATCCTTATGGGCGCATCTATGTTTATACAGCAGAAACTTACCCCGTCCACTGCAGATCCTACACAACAGAAGATATTTATGATTATGCCTATCGTTTTTACCTTCTTTTTCTTGAAGTTCCAATCGGGGCTAGTTATATATTGGCTTACAAACAATATCTTATCCATTGTGCAGCAGTGCATAATAAATAAAAAGTTGAAGTAAAGCCCCTTAAATGACTATTATTATGGAGGAGATATATGCGCTATTTTGAAGTTGAAGGCGATACGCCTGAAGAGATGTATGAACTGTTTTTAAGAGAGCAGAAGATCTCAGCAGAATTTGTCACTATGGAGGTTATTGAGCAAGGTTCTAAGGGAATTCTAGGTTTAGGCAGGAAGAGTGCAAAGGTTAAGATGATCTTTAACGATCAGGAGTTTTATAAACGGAAGATAAAGCTATTCCTCTCTGATCTTCTTACTAAAACGGGTTTTAACGACTATCACATTGAAGTTAAAGAGAAACTCCCCAATATTTATATGGACATCCTTACAGATGAAGACGAGCAAGAGCTAGTAGGAAGAGGGGCGGCGGTTTTAGACAGCTTCCAATATATTATTGACAGGGTTTTCCGCCCAACAGATGAACTTCGCTTTTTAGTAGATGTAAATAATTATCGCTCGCGTGTTATCCCCCCGATAGTTGCTAAAGCGACAAAACTTGCCTATTCTGTGAAAAAGAGCGGCAAGCCCGCAAAACTTCAACCGCTCGCTGCCCTTGTTAGAAGGGAAGTCCACCTTGCAATAAAGCCTATCGCAGGGGTTACCACCCTAAGCAACGGCAACGGGGTGTTAAAGAGCATCTCCATACTGCCCGAGAGAAAGCCCGCATACCATTCAAGACATCGTCAGTAGTAAAGATGTTGGCAAAATTTCTCATAATCGTTATATCGTTGGTTGTTCTTACAGTTTTGATAAAGAACACCCTTAAAGCAAAG
>JAISNW010000129.1 GCA_031276055.1 Deferribacteraceae bacterium
TACATTCTTTGCAGGAGGCGACTCAAAGCAGCTTACAAATCTATTCTACCTTCCTGAAAGGGCGGTTGCCTCGTTCTTGCTTGCAGAGCATATAGTTTTTGAATCGGGGTTGTTCCTTAAAGATATTGATCATGACCAGTTGGAAAGCCATATAGGTTTAGTATCCTCTGAATACGGCGTAGACGCCAAGTTGGTGAAAACTATGCTAGCCTCCGAAGTTAAAAGCAACTATATAATAAATACGGACGGTTCTATCGGTATTATGCGGGTTAGACCTGCTATGTTCAATCCTACGGATGCGGTTGATCCGTTTTCTTATAAGGAGAATGTCTCTATCGGCGCGGCGCACTTAGCAAAGTTGATTCAAGAAAGTTACGATATACAAGAGGCTTTGCAGAGGTATTATGCCCCTACTTCTAAAACTGTTCTTGATAGAGATGCAGCACGTTTGATTCAACTTTCGCGCTCTGTCCGCTCCGCCTATGAGGCTAATGGCGGGAAAAACAATAAACCTCAGAAGGTTACCGAAAACGCGGGCTTGAACTTAAATATTTATTAGGGCGTGATATGGATTTTTTTATCGTCGATACGGAGCGCTGTAAAAAAGATAGTATATGCGCTAAACTCTGCCCCTCTAATATCATCAAGATAGATGAACTGACGCGCTACCCTTATGTTCGTGAAGAGGATGAAAGAAAGTGCATCAGATGCGGTCAGTGTGTTTCTTTCTGCCCATTCATAGCTTGCAATGTAGCTAGTATAGACAGATGCGAGCCTGTAGAAAAAAGTATACTACCCCCTCCTGATAGCGTTGTAGCCCTCCTTAAAAGCAGGCGCAGCGTTAGAATGTATAAAAAGGAGGGGCTGCCTATCGAAAAGATACAAGAGCTTATAGAGGTTGCCAATACTGCTCCCACCGCGTCAAACAAACGCTCAGTTCGGTGGGTGGTTCTGTCTAAACGTTCACAGTTGGATGCTGCAACGCAGCATGTTCTAGACTACTGGGACGAGATGGGTAAAACAGAGGCTTGGTATCGCAGGATTGCGCGTGTGGTTAGATCAGGCAGAGACCTTTTATTTCGCGGAGCGCCGCAACTGGTGGTTTCGGTGACCGTCCCTGGCATAGATTGGCATGAAGATGCTGTTATTTCGCTTACATATCTTGAGATTGCCGCCCACGCCTTTGGCGCCGGAATGTGCTGGGCAGGCTTTATGACCAGCGCAGCGCGGCAGCACAAGCCTTTAAGAGATTTTCTAGGGGTTGAAGATGGCGAGTTTATATCAGGTGCACAGATGTTAGGCTATCCTGCCCTCGGTATAGCTAAACGCTCGCCTGTAAAGCCGCAGCCTATTGTAACATTTATGTAGAATGAAAGTTATACACGCCACCCCGCACGAATCTATAGCGGGGTTTACTCTCCCCATCGTAACTGCTATAGGAAATTTTGATGGAGTTCACTTAGGGCACAAATATCTTATAGAGAAGATGCGGGAGTGTGCTGAAAGCATGAACGCCGTGCCTGCCGCAGCTACCTTTGATCCGCTCCCTTCACGCTTTTTCGGGGGGGATACCCCTATGATTACAACCATTCCACAACGACTCCGGCTTATCTCTCAACTTGGGGTGGAAATATGCCTTATCCTTGATTTTAACGCTTGCTCCACCATATCTCCGGAGGAATTCTTAAAGCTGCTCTTGAACTTTGGAGTTAAGGCGATTGCGGTGGGCAAAGATTTCCGGTTTGGCAGAGAGAGGGTAGGGGATGTTGAACTTTTGAGCAAGATATGTTCAGCAGATCGGGTAAAGCTCCTAGCTGTTGATAAGCTCACTATCGGCGGCGTCTGTGCGTCCAGCTCGCATATCCGTACTTTAGCTAGGCAGGGGAAAGTTGAAGAAATCCCAACATATCTTGGTAGGTATCTCTCACTTTCAGGGGTGGTTGCAGAAGGGGATAAATTAGGGCGTTCTATCGGTTTTCCCACTGCCAACCTCCGCACAGAGAACGAACTCATCCCCCCTGCGGGTGTATACGGAGGCAGAGCAGTATTAGAGGGCGGAGAATATAAGGCGTTGATTTATATCGGCGTCAGACCTACTATCTCGGGAAACGAAATGCGCGTTGAGGTAAACCTGCAAAACTTCCCGCCCCGCGATATTTACGGTGAGGCTATGGAGTTAAAATTTACACAGAGATTGCGTTCAGAGATGAAATTTGCAAATTTAGAAGAGTTAAAAAAGCAGATTATTAGAGATCAAGAGAAATTATGAAAACAACATTTATAATAGGGCATAAAAACCCAGATTCAGATTCCGTCTGCTCTGCCTACGCTTTGGCAGAATTGCGGAATACAACAAACCCTCAGATGAGTTATAAGCCCGCTCGTTGCGGAAATATTAACAGCCAAACTAAGTTCATATTTGATTATGCGGGGGCGGATATTCCTCCCATACTAAAAGACGTCTATCCGAAAGTTTCAGATGTTATGATTAGAGACGCCATTAGCGTAAATATTGACGATCCTGTAATGAATGTGCTTACAGCGGTGGCAGCCGCCCAGATTCAGAGCGTTCCCATAGTTGATATCAATAACCGCTTTATAGGGCTTGTGGGGGAGAGGGAACTTATTAATCTTTTTATTCAGCAAGGTGTTGATAAGCGCCCTGTCTATCATTTTTTTGCCCGCCATATTCCCAAAGCAATAAAAGGGAGAGTTTTGCACATTGGGGAAAATGAGGAGTTTAAAGCGGCAATTATGGTGGGGAGTATGCCCAAAGGGGCTTCCATAAAACATATTGAGCTAGCGGGGGCGCAGAGGACAATCCTTGTAACGGGCAACAGATCGGGTGTAATTAATTATGCGGTTAAAAGCGGTGTTGCCGCCGTAATCATAACAGGGATGGATTCGCAAGATCGCGCGGCGGGGATAAAGGCGGATTTCAGCAATTATTCAGGGTGGGTTTACCTATCATCCCTTGATTCGGCGGAAACGATAAGGCGGCTCATCTTAGCGTCCCCCGTTCGCAATATTATGAATGAAAATGTTGCGGTTATAGCGGCGGGAGATTATCTAGATAAGGCAAGGGAAATGATTTTGAACAGCCGCCAACGTTTACTTCCGGTGG
>JAISNW010000213.1 GCA_031276055.1 Deferribacteraceae bacterium
TGAAAGACGAAGCTGACGATAGACATGAGGTAATCCTCTGTCATATCTTTAATATTGACTCCGCCTATCTTTATTGCGCCCGCCGAAACATCATAAAAACGTGGGATCAGGTGCGCCAAGGTGCTTTTCCCGCTCCCTGAAACACCAACTAACGCTGTGAGCTCCCCCTGTTTCGCTGTGAAAGAAACCCCGTTTAATGCGCTTACCGGACCAGAGCTGTTATAGGAAAAATGGACATCCTCAAATGACACTGTGTATTCATCAACCTCTTTAGGAGAGTTGGGCGGGGCGAGGGGGCGTTCTGCAAAGAGGGCGTCCATGCGGGCGGTATTGTCTATTATCTCCTGTCCGATATGGGATAGATATAATAGCTTTATAAAAGGCGATGCCAGAGAGAAAGAGAATATAAGATAAAAGATAGAAGCCATTGCAAACTCGCCGTAATCTGCAGCGCGAAAACTCAACAAAATAATCACGGGAAGCAAGAATACATAGATATGGTTTATAATTACAAGAAAACTCCCCTGATATGCTTCAAACGCTAGGGTAAATGCTCTAACAAACTTGCTGTAGTTGTCTATGGTTTCGTTGAATTTTCTAAAGGAGAAGACAGTCTGGTTAAACGCTTTCACCACTGAAATTCCCCGCACATACTCAACGGCGGCGCTGTTCATATCCTCTAAAGAGTTCAGATACTGCCCTATAAAAACTTTGGCGTCTTCGCTTGTAAAGCCTCTTGCCTGAATAAGATAGCCCAATATAATAGGAACAAGGGATGCCGCACCGAGCCGCCAATCAAATACAAATAGGATAATAAGCGCGAATATAGGTGCGGCGAGAGAAGCTGCCATATCAGGGAGTTGATGGGCTATAAAACCCTCCAGCTTTTCTATATTCTCATCAACTATCTTTCTTAGCTTCCCTGTAGAGTTTTCTGTATGAAAACCTAAAGGGAGGTGGGCAATATGGCGGGTAAAATCCACCTTTAACTTATATAGAGTGCCGAAGGCAGCAATATGAGAGAATACAAGGGCTATAAAATTAATGAAAACCGCCGCTGCAGCGGCTATACACGCAAGAACGCCGAGTTTGAGCATATAAGGGGCGTTTAAGCTGCCAAGATCGTTAAAATGCAGCACAAACTCCCTAAGGATATAGTAGACAGCGATAAATGGGATGAAACTGACAGCTTGAGATATAACGCTGAAAATACAAGAGGAGAGCACAAGCGGCTTTTTAGTGAAAGCTAGTTCCAATAGGCGCGCCGCCCCTTTTTTACCCTCTCTGTTTTCCACAACTTTACCCCCCGCACTAGTTATAAATTAAACTACTATAACTAAGTTTATTATACAAAATAATTTTTGTAAAATAAAATTTTGGGGGATAAAAAAAGCAGCCTAAAACATACTCCCTACCGAGAATTCAAGCCTGCCTCTTGAGGAGTCTTCCCCTGGCTGAATCTTGCTCAATTTATAGCCGTATTCAAGGCGCATTAACCCAATGGGTGTATAAAAACGGAGCCCCGCGCCTATAGAGTATTTAGGAGATAAAGAGCTTTTACTGTCAAAGAACTCTTCGTGCACATCATAAACCTGCCCTATATCAAAGAATACAACCCCGCGGATATCCATATTTTCATCCATAAGGGTGCGCCAAAGCTCTACATTGCCTAAAAACATCTTATTGCCGCCGTAAGGATCGCCGTTCTCATCCACCGGGCTTATATCCCTCCAGCCAAAACCGCGGACGCTGTTTATTCCCCCTAAGAAGTATCTTTTGGAGATAGGCAGCCGCCCATCCTCATCTTCAGGGGTTATCCAGAGCTGCGCCATGCTGTAGTTTACCCCGAAAACAAACTTATAAGGGAGCGGCTTAAAGAATTTCGCCCTTATAGACGCCTCCACCAAACCTTCATTCGCACCTAAGAAAACTCCAGAATAGCCTACACTCCCGCCTAAACTGTAGCCGTCAGACGGATCAAGCCGGTTGTTTAGCTTTTCTAGGGTGACAGAGGTTGAGAGCGTATTCAATATCGACCTATACCCATCCTTCTCTTTTATATAATTTGCGACATAAGACTTCACTTTCTCAATAAGGTATTCATCATGGGTGATCCCATGCCGCACATAAAGCCGCCTCTTTATAGGTTGATGCCCCACGCTGAAACCTAAGGAGACCCAGTGTTCATCATACTCATCCTCATATTCCCGCTTTGTATACTCAAGGTTCGTCCCCCAACTGTATGGGGTGTCGTTAAACCAAGGATCCGAAAAATTTAGTTTGGCGCTCTGGACATATTCCGCCCACTGCCCTGTAACGGAGGCGGTGCTCCCATATCCAAAGAGATTGGCATAGCCAAAGCTAAGGCTTATCATAAACAGATCCATAGATGAATACGCCAGCTGCATATTAATTGAACGGTTCTTCTTCTCTCTAACGTTCACTACTACATCCGCTATAGCAGCGGCGTCGTCATACTCTTCAGTGATCTCCACAAGTTCATAAAACCCTGTGGAATAGAGATTTCTTTTAGCCTCTTCCAGCAGTGTGGCGTTATACAACTCACCTTCTGCAATATCAAACTCTCGGCGCAGAACATTATCTTTACTCAACGTGTTTCCTGTGAAGATGATCCTATTTATATGGTATATGGAGTTAGGTATTGCTGTATAGGTGACGTCAACCGTTTTAAGCGCCGCGTTGTCGTCTATCTTTGCATCTATATAAACCTTCGCATACCCCATATCTTGATATTTTTTTGTGAGCTCTTGAATATCTTTACGATACGTTCTTATGTTAAACGGTTCTCCAACTTTCAGAGATATTGAAGATGTTAGGTTGTCAACTTTGAGGATTTTATCAACATCGTTTGCCTTTACAGATTTTACAGAAAACTGCGAGCCCTCTTTTATTCTGATAAGGTAGTTCATCCTAGATTTATCGCTCTGAAAAACCGCCTCAGGTTCTCCAACTTCTGCATGTAAAAACCCTTTTGACATATATAAATCTTGAATCAAGAGGCGGTCGTATTCCATAAGGTCTTTCACAAGAGCCCCTGAAGAGTTGATCTTTGACCAAAAATCTTTCTCTTTGGTGTGCATATTGTCTTTAAGCTCTACGGTGGATATATTGTCGTTGCCGTAAAAGTAGATATTATATACCCTTGAAATCTCCCCTTCTTTTATATTAAAGGTGACGACAGCTGAGGTTTCATTGCGGTAGGTAATGGTATAATCTATATCCATAGAAAAATATTTATCCCGCTCGTATTTATCCCTTATATTTTTCATGGCGGCAAAGAGCTTTCTATAGCTAAGCGGTTCTCCTACACGGAAGGTTAAAAATTCTTGCATTCCGTCTGCAGAGATATTCTCATTGCCTGTAAACTCTATAGCGGCTACCAGCGGGACTTCCTGAAAGATATAGGTTATTACAAAGAGGTTGTTGCGAACGCCTGCATCCACCGAGATATTTATAAAAAACCCTGTGGCGTGCAGCTTTTTTATAGAGTCCGAAAGAGCCTGCGGGTTAAACTCCGTCCTCTCTCTTACAAGGAGGTTTGCTATACGTTCCCGCACTATCCGTTTATTGCCTGATATCTCCACCCTATCTATTGTAACAGCGTGGACCGTTGCAGCTAAAAAGAGGGTAAACAGCAGAGTAAATATTAGCGTTCTTAACATTCACCCACCGCCGAAAGTATCTGTTTCACCTGCGAGTGTTTTATAGCTGTGAGGGCTTTATTCCCTATGAGGCGGGCGGTAGAGTTAAAGATAACTTCAACCTCTGAAAGCCCATTCTTTCTCAATGTCTCCCCCGTATCTACAAGATCAACTATATAGTCCGCTAGGTCGGTTAAGGGGGCGATCTCAATAGAACCGAAGAGCTTAATTATCTCAACATATATCCCTTTAGATGCAAAGGTATTTTTGGTTATATTTGGGTATTTTGTGGCTGCCTTTATATTCTGTTTATAAAACGTATGTTTTCCATTCGGGGCTGCAATGCTCATGCGGCAGGCGCCAAAAGCAAGGTCTGAGAACTCATAAACCTCCGCAGCGCTCTCAAGGAGCATATCAAGCCCCGCCACTCCGAGATCTGCTCCGCCGCGCTCAACATAGGTGGCAACATCGGTATTTTTCACAAGGAGGAAACGGAGGGCGTTCTTGTTATCCTCAAAGATGAGCTTTCGGGATTCAAAATCCAACAGATCACGCTCGATTAAGCCTATGCGGGAGAAGAAGTCAACAGCTTCTTCGGCAAGCCTCCCCTTTGGAAGGGCGATGGTAACAAACTCTCTCTTGCAAGTGGTATTCATACTCTCTCTATCTGCGCCCCAATAGCCCTTAACTTCTTATCAAACTCTTGATAGCCTCTATCAAGGTGGTAGACGCGGCTAATCTCGCTTGTGTTGGTAGCTGTAAGAGCTGCAATTACAAGCCCCGCACTCGCCCTAAGGTCGCTTGCCATTACAGGGGCGCCTGAGAGCTCTTTCACCCCGCGCACCACCGCCCGCCCATCTTTTACCGCAATATCCGCCCCCATCCGCTTTAACTCCGCCACATGCATAAAGCGGTTTTCAAAGATATTTTCATCTATAACTGCTGTTCCTTGAGCTTTGGTCATTATCGCCATATACTGCGCCTGCATATCTGTAGGAAAGCCGGGATAAGGCTTTGTGGATATATCCGCCGAGTTTAGCCTGCCGTCTGATGAGATCTCTAAAACCCCTCCTAAATCTTGAACCTTTAAGCCTGCCGTAACAAGGGCATCCGCCACGCTGGACATACATTTAAGGGGAGCGTTGTGCAGGCGGAGTTTCCCGCCTGTTCCAGCTACTGCGCACATAAAAGTTCCTGCTTCTATCCTATCGGACATAACGCTGTAATCCGCTGAGTGCAGCTCATCAACCCCTTCAACTGTTATTATAGGGGTGCCGTCTCCTGTTATATAAGCCCCCATCGCCCTTAAAAACCGAGCTAGATCGGAAACTTCCGGTTCAGCCGCGGCGTTATTTATAACAGTTCTCCCTCTAGCTAGGGTGGCAGCCATCAATATATTCTCCGTTCCTGTAACAGTGACGCTCTTAAAATTTATCTCCGCCCCATTAAGGCGGCTGGAAGAGGCTTCTATATAACCGTGTTGAACAGAGACAGCCGCCCCCATCTTCTCGAGGGCTGCAATGTGCAGATCAACAGGGCGCTCTCCAATAGCGCACCCGCCCGGTAGAGATACCCTCGCCTTGCCTCTCTTTGCTAAGAGAGGTCCTAAAACAAGGATGGATGCCCT
>JAISNW010000161.1 GCA_031276055.1 Deferribacteraceae bacterium
CTTATAAAGTTGAATAAAGGCGAGATTGTTAGATTAGGGGTGAAGCTCAAAGTCCCTTTTGAACTTACATGGTCGTGCTATGCCGAGAACGAGGCAGCGTGCGGAGTGTGCGACAGCTGCCGCCTGCGCCTGAAAGGGTTTAGCCAAGCGGGTATTGAAGATGTTATCCCATACTCTAAACATATGGTTGAATAATTATAGTTGATTTATGAAACGAGGTAGATAATCTTTATGAAAAGGATAGGAATTTTAACGAGCGGCGGCGATTGCCCAGGTATGAACGCCGCCATAAGAAGCGTTGTTAGAACAGCGCTCTATGAGGGTTTAGAACCCTATGGAGTTTATTCGGGGTATAAAGGCTTAATAGAGGGTCATATTGAACCGCTTGCCAGCAAAGATGTGGCAAACAGCATCCATAAAGGCGGCACCTTCCTTAGAAGCGCCCGCAGTTTAGAATTTAAGACAGAGGAAGGTCAGAAGAAAGCCGTTGAAAACGCCGCTAAATTTGGGATAGAAGGCTTTGTGGTTATCGGAGGCGATGGTTCGCTCACAGGAGCGCAGGCGCTTTCCAGCAAATATGGGATCAAAGTTGTGGGGCTGCCTGGTTCTATAGACAACGATATGTACGGAACAGAGATGTCTATAGGGGTTGACACAGCCCTTAACACTATAGTTACTTGCATAGATATGATAAACGATACAGCAAGCTCCCACGACAGAACCTTTTTAATAGAGGTTATGGGGAGAAACTCCGGCTACCTCGCCATGACGGCGGCGCTCTCTGTTGGGGCGGAGGCGGTAATCATCCCTGAAGTGCCCTACTCCCTTGAATCTATAATCTCTAAGATAAAACTCCGCTATTTAGAAGGCAAGAGCCGCAGCATAGTTATCGTTGCTGAAGGTGCAGGCTCAGCTTACGACTTTGGAAAAGCATTTTCCCTTATCGGCGGCTTTGAAACCCGTATTACAGTTTTAGGGCATCTTCAGAGGGGAGGCTCTCCCACGCACTTTGACAGAATCCTTGCTACACGTCTAGGGATGGCGGCAGTTCAGAGGTTGAAAGCAGGAGAAACAGGCGTTATGATAGGGCTTCAGAATACACAGATTGTTGCAACCCCGTTAGAACAGGTGCTTTCCACTAAAAAACCTCTCTCCCAGAACCTATTAGATATGGTTGAAATCTTGCATTAGGAGGAGATATGCCGCTCAAAGTAGATATTAACGAAGACTTGAAAAGTTTTATGCGGGCTAAAGACGCCTATGCTTTAGAGATTATCCGCCTCTTAAAAGCAGATATAAAGAATACAGAGATTGCACAGAAAGGGGAATTAGACGATGCAGGCATTCTAAAATGCGTAAAAACCCTTATCAAAAAGCATACAGAAGCTTTAGATATCTTTAGTAAAGCGGGGCGGGGCGATCTAGTGGAGAAGGAGAAAAAATATCTTGAGATTCTCGCAAAATATATGCCTAAAACCCCTGATGAGGCGGAGTTAAATCGATATATCGCTCAAGCTGCTGCAGAATATTCTACAGAGGATTCTAAAAAGAGCTTTGGGCTTATAATGAAAGCTGTAATGGCAAAGGCCGGACCCGCGGCTGATGGAAAGGTGGTCAGCGCTCTTATAAAGAGAGCGTTGGAGGGGCAATCATGACTTCATTTGATATTGCGGCGCTTGTCATCGCCCTCCTATTTGGGCTGCTCGGTCTTCGTAAAGCCCTTCTATATGAGCTGTTATTGTTGGGGTTGACTGCGGTAGTCTTCTTTATTGCATACTTCACCACCCCCTATGTGTTAGAAATATTGAATAAATTTATTATTGTGGATGAACGGGTGGTATTCCCGATATTTTTTTCTGTATTGCTCTCAATCTCCCTCTCTTTATTGGGTGGTTTTATTGCCCTGCTTGGCAAGGCAGATAAGCCTGCTATCCCTTCAAGAATTATCGGCGGGGTTTTAGGGGCATTTTTAGGGGTTCTCTTTGCAGGAATGCTTTTATGGATTGCATCGATATTCTTCCCCGCAATTGAAAAGAATCTGAATGAGAGCCCTATAGCGAGATTTGCCATGTTGACTGTCGGCGAGACATACGCCTTTTTAGACAGGGTTATTAGAGAGAATAATATCACCCCGTTTACAATAATGAACTTTAAGATATAGCTTACAAGTGGATAGGCGCGTTTTTGACTTAGACAACTTAGCCTTTTTTGACTTCATCAACGCCCTAAGCCGCACTTTTGCCTCCCTCTTTGCTAAACAGGAACTCATCTTACTGCGCCCTGCGGAGAGTATTGAAGCTTCTGCAGCCTTTCAATTGGAGCTGTCCGCCGCCTTTGAACTTTTAGAGCGCTCATCGGCATCGCCTATAAAAAACGATGCTGATTTCTTTGAAATATACCTTAAACTTAAAAAGAGCGATAAGCCAACCCTCACTGCAAAGGAATATCTTGTTGTCACCGATTTTCTCTGTAATGCGGCGCAGCTTAGAACCTTCGTTGACAGCAAAAAGGGCTCCCCCCTTCTTTCTAAAATGGCAGAGAGTATACCGCTTAACCACCCGCTTGCAGAGAGGATAAAAGAGGTTTTTGATAAAGACGGGCATATCCTTGATGCTGCATCGCCTGCATTAAAAGAGATAAGAGAGGGTATTATAAGATCAAGGCAGCGTGCGGTGCACCTATTAAAAAACCTTTTCAACCTGCCGACTGCGGATAAATTTCTTCAAGAGAAAAATCTAGTGGAGCGCAGCTTGCGCTATACTATCCCATGCAAGACCAATTTTTCCCAATACATTGAAGGGATAATCCACGACCGCTCCTCAAGCGGAGCCACCCTCTTTGTTGAACCCGCTGCTTGCGTTAAATTAAATAACGATCTTCAAGAAAACCTTTTAGCTGAAAAGTTTGAAATCTTAAATATTATGAATTCGCTCTCGGATGCCCTTTTGGCAGCGCTGCCTGAGATAGATAGAGGGGTTGAGGGGTATTCAAAATTAGCTTTAAGGCTTGAAACAGCCCAGTTTTACCGCTGCTATGACTGGGTTTTCCCTAGTTTTGGCGGTGAGCTTAACTTAAAAGGGGTGCACCACCCCCTCCTTATTATCAATAAAGGGGCGGGTTCTGTTCCTATAGACATCTCGCTGGCCTCTAAAGAGCGGCTAATAGTGGTAAGCGGTCCGAACACGGCGGGCAAAACAGTCTCTCTAAAATCTGTGGGGCTGAACCACCTTATAGCTATGTGCGGGCTTCCGATCTTCGCTAAAAAAGCAGATATGATCTTTTTTTCAAGCATCCATAGCGATATAGGGGATAAACAGTCGCTCAATATGGATTTAAGCACCTTTTCAGCGCATATGTCAAATATAAAAGAGATATTGCAAACGTTGGATGACGCCCCCTTAATCCTCCTTGACGAGCTGGGAACTGGAACAGATCCGAAAGAGGGGGCTGCTCTTGCGCTGGGGATACTTGAATATTTAAGGAAAACCAACGCTTATATTATGCTCACAACCCACTTTTCAGAGCTTAAAAGCTACGCTCTCTCTAATGAGGGGGCTAAGTTGTACTCTGTCCGCTTTGACTATGAAAACTTCTCTCCTAAGTATGAGCTCATCGAAGGGGTGGCGGGCTTTTCAGAGCCTATAATGATTGCAAAGCAGCTTGGATTTCCCGAAGAGATAATCAAGACAGCCGAGAGCAATATGCGCACTTTCAAGACAGCTTTAGAATATAACCTAGAAGAGCTCTCCCTCTTGAAAGCTGAGGCGGTGCATAAAAATCGAGAAATTGAGCAGAGGCTCGCCGCTATATCAGCAAAGGAAGTTGAGATAGAGCGGCAGAACGCCATCTTGTCTGAAAGGCTTGCTAAAAGGGAGGAGGAGCTCTTAGAAGAGAGCTTTGCCCTCCTATCGCGCAGCAAACGTTTAGCAGAGGAGAAGATCAAGGCTAGAGCCGCTGATATTCAGGAGGATATGCTTAAAACCGCCGCTAGAATAGATGAACTGAAGGCGCAGAAAAAACCGATAGAAGATGTAAAAGCGGGCGATATTGTTTTTCTTGAAAAGTTTGGCAAAACAGCTAAGATTATAGAAAAGAAAGATAAGAACGTTCTAGTAGAGCTGGGGGGAATCAGGGTGACGATCGCCGCTAACGAGCTGTTTGGCTATAAAACATCTGCTGCGCTAAACACCCCGCCGCCTAAACTGCACGGTGTGGGAAACGGTGCAAATAAGAGGGAAGGCAAGAGCGAAAGATCCGCCGCAATGGAGCTTATCCTTGTAGGCAAAAGAGTTGAAGAGGCTCTTGACATCCTTGATAGATATATCGATGACGCCCAATATGCAAATTTCGAAAAGGTTTATATTATTCACGGCAGAGGGACAGGGCAGCTAAGAAGAGGGGTTCAAGAGTTCCTCCGCACATGCGGACGGGTAAAAGGGTTCTCCACCGCTTCCGCTGAGGACGGAGGAGACGCCGTTACGGTGGTGGATTTATGAATATCCTTATCATATCTAATCCCACAAGCGGATCGTATGATGATGTTAAGCTCAATAAGTGCGTTGATATTCTCACTACAAAGTATGGGGAGGTGGAGGTGAAATTTACCACCGCTCCCGATGAGGCGGGGGCAATCGCCGCCGCCGCCACCGCCGATATGGTGATAGCAGCGGGAGGAGATGGTTTATTAAATGAGACGGCGGCAGGGTTGTTGGATAAAGAGGTTATCTTCTCCGTTCTCCCTATGGGAACGGTGAATGTTTTCTGCCGAGAATACAAGATACCATTAAACCCGATAAAAGCCGCCGAAAGGATAGATGCAACCCGCTTAAAGAAACTGCCGTTAGGGTTTTTAGGTGCAAGACCGTTTCTCTTGATGTGCGGTTTTGGCTTTGATGCGCGGGTGGTAAAGCAGGTGGAAGAATCTAAACTGCCGCTCAATAAAACTGTAAAACACCTCTCGGAAGGGGTTAAATCTTTTAATAACGGCTACCCTGAGCTAGCGGTATACGCCAATAACAAAAAATACCGCGCTTATCATGTTATTATCAGCTTAGGGCGCTTTTACGCGGGGAACTTCCCGCTGTCAAATAATATCAGGGAAGATAAATTAAATATCTTCCTGCACCAGAGCCCAAGGCCTAAATCGCTTATTTATTCTATATTTTCTGTAGCTATAGGCAAGGGGCTGCCTGTAAATCCTATCTTTGCAGAGAACGCCAAAGTTTCAGGAACATCTTTTGTTCAACTGGACGGAGAGTTTATCCAAACCGCCGCAGAGCAGAACTATATCAGTATAAAAAAAGAGTCATTAACTGCTGCAATATAAAGGCAATTTATTTTTTCTTCCATAGATATGTAAGTTGCAATATCCTATTATGCTTGCTATATTCCCTATAGTTTTAGGTGAATTATGATTCCAATTGAGTTTTTGCTGCTTTCCGTGTCGATCCTCTTTCTTGTAAGCATCGTCTTATCAAAGGTTGTTACTCGTTTTGGGGTTCCCGTGCTCCTATTATTTCTTGGGGTGGGGATGTTCTTCGGAAAAGACGGGCTCGGCATTGAGCTTCAAAATATAGAGTTAGCGCAGGCGATAAGCACATTTGCTCTAGCCGTCATCCTCTTTTCAGGCGGGTTAGATACGAAATTTTCAGATATAAAGCCTGTTTTACGGGAGGGGGTGCTCCTTTCCACCGTAGGAGTATTTTTAACGGCGCTCTTTACAGGCGGGATAATATATATCGTAATGCACTTTTTCTTCACCTCGCTGGATTTTTCGTTTTTAACATGTTTGCTGCTGGCGTCTGTTATGTCTTCTACAGATTCTGCTTCCGTCTTTTCAATATTGCGCTCTAAAGGGATTACCCTTAAAAACAACCTCCGCCCGATGCTTGAGCTTGAAAGCGGCAGCAACGACCCTATGGCATATCTTATGACCATCACTTTAGTGCAGATACTCTCTTTTCAAGACGCCGGCTTTGCCAATGTTGCTCTCCGTTTTTTCGGGCAGATCGCTATCGGGGTTTTAGCAGGTTGCTTTTTAAGCGTTGTCTGCGTAAAATTTATTAATAAGATAAATCTGCCGAACGATTCTTTATATCCTGTGCTCTTATTCACCTGTTCTCTCTTTATATTCTCCCTCACCTACTTTGTTGAAGGGAACGGTTATTTAGCGGTTTATATAGCGGGGCTTGTTATAGGCAATTCAAAGTTTATCTCAAAACGCACCACCCTGAAGTTCTTTGATGGACTCGCTTGGATATCCCAGATATCTCTATTCTTAACGCTGGGGCTGCTTGTAACCCCTAGAGAGCTCTTAGATGTGCTTGCGCCCGGCGTGCTCGTTTCAGTGTTCATAATATTTGTCACACGCCCCTTAGCCGTCTTTCTAACTCTATTGCCGTTCAAACGAACGATAGCGGAAAAAACTTTTATCTCATGGGTAGGTCTTAGGGGCGCAGTGCCTATTGTATTTGCCATCCTGCCTATAGCGGCGGGTGTTCCTTTTGCAAAAGAGATTTTTAATATTGTATTCTTCGTCACCCTCATCTCGCTGCTATTACAGGGAACAACTTTAACCAAAGTGGCAAATCTCCTCAAATTAGAGGGTGCTCCCGCTGACGGCGGCAAACTCAAATATTTTGATATGGAGTTAGACGAAGATATTAAGTCCGCCATGACCGAGATTATCCTTACAGATTCAATTATTGCAAAGGGGAAAACCCTTATGGAGATGTCGCTGCCTGACGGCACTTTAGCAGTAATGGTCAAGCGGGGCAACGGCTACTTTATACCCAAAGGGAATACCGAGCTTGCAAGCGGCGATAAACTCCTTATCCTTACTGATCACGAGCAGGCTTTGAGGGAAACTTACGCCGCTATGGGAATATCAAAATATAGTTTTCGTAGAAATTAGGTTGAATAGCGCGACGGATTGCTTTTTAGATTTGAGTTGTATTTAGCATCAAAATCTTCCTGGGACTGCGTTAGGTAGATTATACCCTCAATAAGCCCTATAATTGCAGGGATCGCTGTCCAACAGAACAGAAGGTATATTATCCCCAGCCCCGCCTTGCCTAAATAAAATTTATGCACTCCGATCCCGCCTAAGAGTATCCCCAGCAAGCCTGCTGCAACTTTATCTTTATAATTTGCGGGGCGTTGCAGGGATGCAAACATTGTGCCGCAATGTTTGCACTTTACGGCTCCTTCAGCAATCTCCTCTTTGCAGTAAGGACAGAGCATAATTAATTAGGCTGCAGCTTTAAGCGGAAACAACCTCTCTGACTTCAGGAACTTCTTCTTTTAATCTATTGGCTATCCCATTTTTTAACGTCATCATGCTGAATGGGCAGCTGCCGCACGCTCCAGTGAGCTTAACTTTTACAACTCCATCCTCAGAAACATCTAAAAGCTCTACATCGCCGCCGTCTGCATTAAGCATAGGACGTATATCTTCAAGAACAACTTCAACGCGATTTTTAATACTCATCAAACCACTCCTCCAAACTATACCCCTTATACACGGTTTTATTAAAAAAGCAACTCTTTAGTGCATAATCTACTATGAATCTTCCCTATGCTGCGCTTTAAGTCTAGGGTGGAACCTCTTTATAACGGAGCGTAGGCGATCATCTGAAACGTGGGTGTAAATCTCTGTGGTGGAGATATTTTCATGCCCTAAAAAGAGTTGTATAGTCCTTAAATCTGCACCGCCGCTTAATAGGTGCGTTGCAAAGGAGTGCCGCAAGGTGTGGGGGGATATCCCCGCAGGCAAGTTCAGCTGCCTGCACAGCTTTTTTATCATTAACCAAACATACTGTCTCGTCAACTTTCCGCCGTTTCGATTTAGGTATAAAAATCCGTTGTCCCTCACCTTAACGAAATAGCTGCGCCTAATAGGCAGCCAATCTTTTATCATCTTGACCAATCTGTCATGGATTGGAGCAAATCGTTCTTTAGAACCCTTCCCCATTACCTTTATTATATTTCTCTCTAAATCCAAATCCCCTATACTAATATTAATAAGCTCGCTTATCCTTAGACCTGAGGCATAGAGGTTTTCGAGTATTAGGGCGTCTCTAAAGCCGTAAGGGGAACTTCTGTCGCTGGCAGAAAGGAGGCGGTCAATATCATCATAATCCAAAAAGTGAGGAAGTTTACTCCACTTTTTAGGCTTTATTACTAAATCTACTATATTTTTTGATGCAATCTTTTCTTCAATTAAAAAATCAAAAAAGGCGCTAAGCCCCGATAAACGTCTCAAAGTTGTTTCTATAGAATACTCCCTTCTGCGCATATCCGCCATATACAATATAATATCCGCCAAATCTGCCTCAGGGATCGGCTTTTTTAGAAAGGCTGCTGTATCTCTTATATCTGTGAGATACGCCTCTATAGTGTTTTCTGAAAGCCCGCGCTCAGTAAGGAGGAAAAAGTTGAAAGGCTTTATTAACTGCTCATTGGTCATAGCTTTAACCTCCATAAACCAGTATTGCAGCTCATCTTTGCGCCTTTAGAAGCCTTGCTTTTGCAATAGCAATATTATATCAATCTTTCTGCAAGCAGTGAAAGCGGGTGGACAGTTTTTATCCTAGTATTTGCTGTTATCTGGACTTTGCAGGTTCCGCACTCGGTGAGGGCGAGCTCTGTATCTGCCGCTTTCAAGCTGTCAAAGAGGTTCTTTCCAACAGAGAGGGAGATGCGGTATTTCTCTTTCTTAAAACCGTAGCTGCCTGAAATGCCGCAGCAGCCTGCATCGAGATCGCAAACTGCCGTTGAAGGAAGCAGCTTCATCAGTTCCAGTGCGGGTTTGCCTATCCCTAAAGCCCTCTGGTGGCATGGGCTGTGGTAGGAGAGTTTCCTGCTCTCTTCCTCAAATTCAAGGTTTTTGAGGTTTTGGTGTTCTAGGATGAACTCGGAAGGATCAACAATCTTTATATCTTTAGCAGCAATTTCAGGGAAGAGTTCTGCGTAATCATGCTTTATCATAAGTGCGCAGCTGGGGCAGACGGTTATAATAGGCGCGCCTCTGTATTTTGAGAGAATCTTTAGGTTCTTTTCAGCATTCTTCTTGCACTCTTTATAAAAACCGCTGGATATAAGGGGAACTCCGCAGCATACTAACCCTTCAGGCGCTACGACTTCAACATTTAAGCGGTTTAAGAGCTTTACAAGAGCTAGACCTGCCTCTGGATCATACATATTCACATAACAGCCGGGAAAAAAGATTACCTTTTCATCGGTTTGAGGCTGCTTTACCGCATTAAGCCGTTTTAGAAAAGGTTTATCGCAGAATGCAGGCAGCGCCGCCCGCCTTGCAACCCCAATCCTATCAAGAAAGATGCGGGTCAGCGGGTTAAGCATCCCGAAATTAACTAGAAAAGAGGGGAAATACCTTAAAAAAGAGTAAAACAGATCACCGTGGGCTACAATGTAATCTCTAGCAAATAAGCGCAAGCCTTGTGATGTTTCCGCTTTAGCAAGCATATTGAAAACAGAGATAGGCACACCGTTAGGACATGCTATATCGCAATTTTTACAGTTAGAGCAGTAAGAGAGGGCATCCTCTTCCCCTTTGTGCAGGTAGCGGAAACGTTCAAAGGCGGGGCCGGTCATCTTCGGACCCCTAAAATTTCGAGTAGCTTTTGATATAGGGCAATATGCAGTGCATGTGGTGCAGGCGGTGCAGTTATCGGGGGTTTGTTTTGACATAATCTAACCTCTAGCGGCGTTGTATGCGCTGACTAAAGCTACGCCGTTGCCGGATTTCTCGGCGGCAAAGTCATAGCCTCCGAGTATGCGCCCCGCAAAGCGGACATTTTCCAGTATCGGCTCACCTGAACTATCGATAGCTCTTAAAGAGCTATCGACCTTTACGCCGAAAGCGCCAAAGGGGTGGCGCACCCCAAAGAGTTTTTTCTCTGACCACTCTTCCTGAACTTTCGGCACATCAAAATCTATATTGAATACCGCCTCATAAGCCCTTCCGGGCAGAGCAACCGCCCCGCCGCCGAAAAAACCTCCTGTAGCGATAATATACTCTTTTGCAGAATAGCGGCGCAACCTGTCGTTATCAGAGGTAAAAAGGGCGAGGCACTTTTTAGCTTTTACCTCGCTTGAAACTATCTTCGCTGCTTCTATAATAGCAACGCCCTTTGCTTTCAACAAGTCTATCAAGAGCTTTCTAAGCCTAATTCCTAAGACGGAAGGGGGGAGTGTAGCGCTTTCAATTATCGCGGCGCCGTGGCTTTGGGCTAGCTCCAACCTAACAGAGTCTTCGGGCTCGATGCCTAAGATAGGGGGAGCGATAACCACGGTTGATTTAGGGACGTTCTTTTTGAATGTCTGCTTAAACCACTCTCTCCCTTCATCTCTGGTGACAAAAGCAGCTATTTCAAACGAGGTTAAATCCCAATCTTTATGAAAAGGGGAGGGGAGGTTAATAACCTTAAAATTTTTGTTCTTAAAGAGCGGTTGACGGGCAAAGCCGTTTAAGAGCAGGTCGGGGAAAAAATCTTTAAGCCCGTTTACCCCTAAAATTATAATATCTTGACTCTCTTTCAGAACAACAGAGTGCTGCTTTTCATAAAACATATAGGTAGGTTTTAATTTGCCTATAGGGGTAACCATAAATGAATTTTTAACCCCATCAGATATATACGGGTAGCCGTAATCTTTTGTAATTCTCTCAAAGAAGGAGAGGGCGCCTCTAACCTTACGCACCCCTAAGAGTGAATATGGGTGCTCTTTAGGCATCTTTTCGATATGCTCAAATGGGCGGATGACTAAACGGTTAGCCTCATCAGCCCCTAGCAGATCAACTACTCCGCCTCCTACTGCAAGGCTTCCTGCCCCAAAAGTTATAAGAACAGTCTTTTTATTATTTTCGGCGGCGGCAAGGGCTGCTATAAGCCCCGCAAACCCTCCGCCAACCACCAATAGATCAGCTTCGCTCTTCATACGGTTCCCCCGCAGAGTTTAAGAGGGTTTGGTATATCCCCCTAGAAAGCTCCGCCTCTTTAAGCTGCACACCCCAAAGAACAGGACGTATCCCATTCCAACGTTCTTCTATAAATTTGTTTAGAATCGCCGAAAGCTCTGTATCAGGCGCTCCCTTTGTTTCTGCTATCGCTCCAACCCCTCTATAGGCGCAGAAATTGCCTTGGCATGTGCCCATCCCTATACGCGTTCTACGGCGCACATCCGAGAGAGTTCCTAATGTGAGTTCAAGGTGTTCTATCGGGTAGTTTCCGCTGCGGGAGAGCACCTCCTCAAACTCCGCTCTAGTTACCAGTTCACATTCACATAGCAGAGCGCACTTCTTATGGTCGGCTAATATACGTTCTAATACGTTATGAAAGTTATCTCCTTGTCGGGAGATGCTAAGATCAACCCCTAACTTTGGAAAAAACGCCAAAGCCTTCTTGTATATCTTTTTATCGATCTTCTTTACAAGCGGTTCTATATGTGTGCGGCACTTTTCAGTTATCCCCATCTTTTTGCATACAAGATCAGTCGTTTTCTCCGCCATTAACCTATAGGTGGTGAGCTTGCCGCCCGCAATAGATATAAACCCTTTTAGCCCGTCTTTTTCATGATCCGCCACAACAAAGTTGCGGGTGGCGCTCCTGCCGCCGCCACTTGAAAAGAGCGGTCTTGTGCCCGCAAACCCCCTCAATATTCTATAGCTTTTTAGCTCGGGAATGAGCTTTTCGCCTATATCCAGCATATATAGGGCTTCCTTAGAGGAAACGGTAGTATCCGCAGGATCATCAACTTTAACGGATGTAGTGCCTAAAATTGTAATCGCACCGTGCGGCACAAATATATCCGCATCCCCTGATGGATGCAGACGGTTTATAACCCTCTCTGTAAAGCGGTGGTTGAAAGCGATAAGCAAGCCTCTATCAGGCGCAACGCCGACAGGGATATCCGCTAAACGAGCGACAGAGGCGACCCAAGAGCCCGCAGCGTTTACAAGGTAATCGCAGCCTATCTGTTCAACTTCCCCTGTCAATATATTTGTAATTTCAACGCCTTTTACCGCTCCATTTTCCGAGTGGATGGCTGTAACGGCGGCGTATGTGCGGAACGCCCCCCCATAGCTCTGGGCGGAGTAGGCGTTCTGCCATATCAGGCGGAAACCGTCTACAGCGCTGTCAGGCACGCGATAGACGGCGCGAATGCTATCCGCTAAGTTAGGCTCTAAAGTTAGAGCGGTTTTTATATCTACCTGCTCTGTGGGAATCCGTGCTTTAGAGCAGCCTGCAACCCAACGGTCAACATAGGCGGGATCATCTTCATCTATAGAGATAAAAAAACCTTCAGTGCGTTCAATGGCGTGAGGGGCAATCTCTTTGAGGATGAGGTTTTCCTTATAGCACTCCTCAGCCGCCTCTATATCTGAAACAGCATAGCGCGCCCCGCTGTGTAAAAGCCCATGAAAGTGGGAGCTTGTGCCTGTGCATAAGTCTTTCTGCTCAACAAGGAGGGCTTTTACGCCGCGCATAGAGAGGTCTCTTAAAATGCCGATCCCTGTGATGCCTCCGCCAATGACAATAACAGGGTAGTGGGCGCTCATCTTAGCCTAACCCTAGCTGCAAGCCCTCCGCCCGCAAGCAGCCCCACGCCTGCAACTATTAAAAGGATAGTTCCTAACGCTCCATCGCCTCTGATAAAAAAGGAGTATAGCGGAACAGCAGCGGCAAAAACCCCGCACAATAACGTTATTAGAGCATTCTGCTTTGACAGTTTGCCCGATATGGCAAATATAAGCGGAATGACGAATAAGATTATAAGGTAGGCATAACTATTTAGAAGAGCGTTTTTTAAGAAGTAGTCCCCTGTTAAACCGAAACGTCCTGCAAATGTGCCGCTGTAACGGGATATAACCCCAAGAACCGCAACAGCTGTTGAGAGTATGATGATAATAATGGATATTTTCATAACTTCCCCCTAAATATAATATAAACCTTTCTTACACCCCTTTCAAGCTGTATATTGTAAATTTGTGATGCAAGGCGTCTATTTGAATTATTGGCAAGTTTTAAAATATGATCTGATCTCCTTCCCTCGCATCTAATATTACAATCTAAAAACAAAAAAAATTTATTAAATTTGTTATTGACTTGTGCTCTATATTCTTGTAGTATCTGTATCCCTTTAGTAGTGGACTATTAGCTTTTTAGATCAGCTAGCTGTGGGGGAGTTATTTGACGTGCGAATAAGTAAGGGAAAGAGAGAGGAAGGTAGACAGCTTAAGGTAGAGCGGGAGAAGATAGAATAGTATGGAGAGTTTGATCCTGGCTCAGAACGAACGCTGGCGGCGTGCTTAACACATGCAAGTCAGGGAGAAAGGGGCGTTTCGGCGCTTTGAGT
>JAISNW010000183.1 GCA_031276055.1 Deferribacteraceae bacterium
CACTTCGGCATCGAGGTAAAATACGATGATTCAAGAGGTTATACAGATACATCTTCTGCACTGAAAAACCTTTATGCAGATGTGGAGCTTTACTGCTCGGAGCTTTTGCATACAAAAGAAGGGGAGGTTGCACGGAATTATCTAACTAGGCGCGGCTTTGAAGAAGATATAATCACCCGTTTTAAGCTTGGCTATATGCCTAAATTTCCAGAGGTGGAGCGCTTTAAGAGCAAGTATGGCGAAGAACTTTTGGAGCAGTCGGGTATCTTTTTTAAGGGAAAGGGTTCAATGTTTCGCGAAAGGCTTATTATCCCTATCCACAGCGTCACAGGTTCATGTATAGCTCTTTCGGGAAGGGCGCTGCTTGATGCAGAGAATAGAAAATATATAAACTCGCCTGAAACCCCTATATTTATGAAGCGCAAGGTGCTTTATAACTTTGATAACGCAGTGAACGCTATAAAAAAGAACCGCTCCTGCTATATTGTGGAGGGTTATTTTGATGTTATCCGTATGGCGGCGGCGGGTTTTGAAAATTGCGTCGCTATGATGGGAACCGCCGTCACAAGAGAGCGCTTTTCTCAACTTTCTCGGCATGCAGAGGAGTTTAACCTCCTTTTAGATGGAGATGCTGCAGGAGCAGCGGCTAGCGAGCATAGTTACGAGGCTGCATTAGAAGCTGATGTATATCCAAATATTATACAGCTTCCTGCAGGCGAAGACCCAGATACTTTTATAGTAAAAAATGGGGGAGATGCACTAAGAAACCTTGAAAAAAGAGATTTAATAGAATATCTAATACACAGAAAGTTAGATGAAGCAACAGATATTAATACTAAATACCATAGGCTTGATGATGTTCGGCATATGCTTGAGAAGGTAAAAGACCCTTACCGGAGAGAGCATTATATTAACTTAACATCCAAAATATTTGAGGTTAATATTAATACATTATCTGCCGATATAGGAAGTGATGTTCCGCAGATCAGAACGTATAGCGGGAAAAAACAGTTGATAAACAATATCACAGAAAAACGTTTCCTCACGCTCTTATTGGAGCTTCCCGAAGAATCAGCGGACAAGATAACGGCAGAAGTGCCGCCTGAATATATTGAAGATGAAACTGCTAGGAAGATCTACGAAAAGTTCATAGAATTAGCCTCTGAAGAGGATGTTATCCCTCGTTTAGCGGCGGATGAACTGTTAGGCGGGGCTGTTGCTGATCTCTTTTTTAGTAAGGAGAGGAGGAGTATAGATATTTTTGCGGAGATTTACGATTGCAAAAATAGGATTCTCCTTACCCACTATGAAAAGCGCAACAGCCAGCCTATTAATTTAGAAGAATTTGCTCAAAATACTGAGATTATGAAAGAACTTAAAGCTAAACTGAAAAAAGCCATATAGTTAGTAAGGAGAACTAGATGCCGCAAAACAAAAAGATGGTTGAGACCAGAGAGTTGATTGCGTTAGGCAAAAAACAAGGTTATCTAACTTGGGATGATATTAATGGGCGTATGCCCCCTGATAGTTGGAATCCAGAGGATTTCTTGAACCTATGCAAACAGCTTAAAATTGATATTATAGACACTGATACTAAAAATGCCCTATTCACCCCTGTTCTAGCAGAGGATGTTGTGGATTCTGAATATTCAGAGCAGCCTATTGAAGAGGTGATAGCTGAAGACAGCGATGATCTTGTCAGCACGGATGATCCTGTCCGACTGTATCTCAAAGAGATGGGCAATATCCCCCTCTTGAGCAGAGATGAGGAGATAGAGGTTGCCAAAGAGATTGAAAATGGGCATCGGAAGGTGTTGGAGAGCGCCCTATTCTTCCCTATGGCGATAGATATTCTGAAAGAGTTGACCCAGAGGGTGCGCACGGGGGAAGCGCGTTTTAAGGATGTGGTGGATATTGAAGAAGGTTTGGACGCCGCGGACAATGAGAGTGAAGAAACACCCTCTGAAGAGACATTCAAACAGCAGAGAGACGAGAAAGAGGCGGAGCAGAAGAGATTATTCCTCTCTGTTATGGATGAAGAGTTAGAGAGCCTATATAGTTGTGAAAGGGAAAACGCTAAACAAATTTTTGAAAAGTCTGCAATCCGCATTAAGGAGGCTAAACTTAGTTTTTCACAGATCATTAAGATTGCTGAAAATATAAGGGTTTCCTATAAAGCCCTCAGCGATTCCCATAATGAGCTGGCGGCGATAGCCACAAAGACGGCAGGCTCAAAAATTAGGCTTAGTGTTGGGGATGCCATCCCTACCTTGCAGCAGATAGATGATGGGCTGGAAAAACAGCAATATAAACCGAGTGAGAGGGAGCACTACCTTAAAAAGTATAAAAGCGCCTCCGAAAAGCTCGAAAATGCGTGCATGAATATGGGGGTAAATAGAGACAGTCTCTGGGAAGTGTCGCAAAACTATGAAAATCTCCTTGAAGGCGAGCTGAAAACCGAACATGCCAAATCTAAACTTATAGAGGCAAACCTCCGCCTTGTGGTGAGTATTGCAAAAAAGTATACCAACAGGGGGTTGCAATTTTTAGACCTCATCCAAGAGGGGAATATTGGGCTTATGAAGGCGGTGGAAAAATTTGAATACCGGCGGGGCTTTAAGTTCTCTACTTATGCTACATGGTGGATCAGGCAGGCGATAACAAGGGCTATAGCAGACCAAGCCCGAACTATACGGATTCCAGTGCATATGATCGAAACAATCAATAAGATCACCAAGTTTACTAGGGAGTTCCAGCAGGATAAGGGGA
>JAISNW010000207.1 GCA_031276055.1 Deferribacteraceae bacterium
CTCGGCATAGCTCTTTGAGAATACATGCGTTCCATCCTGTTTTGCAACAAAATATATGAAATCAGTTTTTGTTGGGTTTGCAACCGCTGTTAGAGCGATAACTGAAGGGTTGGAGATAGGGGTGGGAGGGAGTCCGTTATGAGTATATGTGTTAAAGCGGTTCTCTCTATCTTGCAAATCTCTCTTTGAAATAGTTCCATCATAACTCTCATACTTACCGTATATTATTGTGGGATCAGCCTGCATGCGCATCCGTTTTTTCATTCGATTTATAAAAACTGCAGCCACAAACGGGGCTTCGCTTTCAATATAGGTTTCCTTCTGAACTATTGAGGCTATTATCAAAGCATCATAAAAAGAGAGTCCGTTTCTCTTTACGAGCGGTTCGAAGTTCTCAGGCAGCGTTCTAAAGAACTCTTCCACAAGTGTTTTAGCTATCTGTTCAGATGATAAGTTTTTGGCGAAGAAGTATGTGCCAGGCGCTAAAAACCCCTCTAGGCTTTCGTAACTAACCCCCGATAACTTTTCAACAACCTTTCTATCCTTAAATGTTGAGAGCATCTCACTCCTTGAGGATATTCCAGCAGCTTCGAGGGCGGCTGCTATATCATACATATTGTAACCCTCTGGAATGGTCAGCTTTAGAAGGTTCTGTTTGCCTGTGATGATGTTTGAGAGGAGTTCTCCTATGGTGATGTTGTCTGCAATATATTCACCGAAATGGACCTTTTTGTCGTAGCCTTTCATTATTAGATAGCTTTTAAGGGCAAAGGGCGGGTTGTGTTCTAAAAAAACCTTATTGTAAAAAGAGTAAAAACTCTCCCCTTTCTCAATAGAGTATTCGCCTAAAACCATAGTATTATCAAGATAGCTTGCACACCTATACAACCACCCTCCCGCTGTTAGAGCGCATAGGAGAATAAGAGCTGCAAAAGAGAATAATATACTTTTAACCATGCCGCATAATACCACAGGATCAAAAAATAGGCAAGTTCAACGCATTCAGCGTAAATAAATTAAGGAGATCGGCTATTTCAACAACTTTCGATGCCAATTTGCGGGGCAGAAAGCTCTTTTAGTATATCTTATAGCCGTAGGGGGTGTGCAGGGTAACATTGTCATCCTCTAGGCTTAGACAGTTCTCAAAAGAAGAGTCGTTATCTGCCAACGGAGCGGGGATGCTTCCATAGTCAAACAACCTTCCGCTGCCGCCTTGATAGCTCAAGTCGTCTAACATATTCTCTATAGAACAGCTTAAAATATCGCTGACGTAGACGCTTGCGAGTAATGGACCTGAGAAGTTGTCCGCAACAGTTGTCACACATATATTTGAAAGACCCGGCGCATAATTTTGAGCCTTATCCCACTTTAATATTGCAGGTTTGCCTATTTCGGCGGGGGTATCAACAACGGAGGCGCAGCCGACAAAATTCCAGCGGACGTTGGGATCGTCTTTATAGTCAGTATTAAGGTCTATCTCGTTGAGATAGTTGTGCTCAATCAACAACTTTTTATCAAGAACGAGCGAATCTGCAACTATAGCGGAGGGCAGAGCGCCCATGCGCCCAACATAAGCGGAGAGAGCTGTTTGAAACTTTTCCAGCTTTCGCACCTCGCTTCTTATACGGGCGCTGTCTATAAGGGTTCCCCCTTTCACAGCTAAACCGAGAATCAAGCCAATGATTAACAGCACAATGGCAAGTTCTACAAGCGTAAAACCTTTTCTGCCCATAATCTCCTCCGCAAACTCCCAATATTCTAACAGAGGGTGAACTAATAAGCAAGTGAAAAATATTCCCACTCTAACCGCTAAAAAACGCCCTAAACAACTCCGTTGCAGGTGTTAAGAGAGAGCCGCCTTTTTAAGAGGGATGCCTCCTACCAACCTTGTCTTCAAGCTCTCCGTTGAGCCGCCCCCTGCATCTGTTACCATTATGATCCGCCTGCCGTTTTCTACTTTCGCGTCAATGCGGGGGATAAGTTTCTTTGTGCTGTCTGTCACCGATAGGTGCGGGTATATCTCTCTGATTAGCGGAGCAAGGAGGGGGTAGTGGGTGCAGCCTAAAATTAGAGTATCAATCCCTTTATCTATTAAGGGCTCAAGATACATCTTTATAGCAAGCTGGGGAATCTCGCCTTCTAAAATCCCTTCTTCCACAAGGGCAGCAAGAAGAGGGCACGCTGCCTGAAAAACAGCTGTTGCCCCCGATAGGCGCGCCACCGCCTGTTTATACGCTCCGCTTGATATGGTGGCGAGAGTGCCTATAACGCCGATGCGGTTATTCTTAGTCAATTCCACCGCACTTTCTGCGCCCGGCGCAATTACCCCAAATGTTGGGACGTTAAACTCTCTCTCGATGGCTTCAAGAGCGCAGCTTGAAATAGTGTTGCAGGCTGCTACCAGTTGATCTGTATGATAGTTCTCTGTGAGATAGCGGGCAAGTTCAAGGGCGTATTGAATAATAATCTCTTTAGAGCGCGCGCCGTAAGGCACCCTTGCTGTATCGCCAAGATATATAAAATCAGTATCAGGCAAAGCCCTTATAAGCTCTCGGTATACTGTAAGCCCGCCTACTCCGGAGTCAAAAACCCCTACAGGCATAACTTTATCTTCTTATAATTAGCCATATCGCTAAAGGATAGCTGATTTTAACCGCTGCGTCAAAGGAAATTCAACAGCGGGGGCTCTAAGAAAATAATTTGATAAAAGAGCGTAAAAAGCATATTATACTCTATTATGGATAAACAGATCATCTATGTAAGAGGCGATGCGTTGTCTCCTATGGCTAAAGGGATTAAGATAATAGCGCATATCTGCAATGATGCTGGAGGTTGGGGAAAGGGGTTCGTCTTAGCGATCTCAAAAAAGTGGGCAGAACCTGAAAAAGAGTATAGAGTTTGGTATAACTCCAGAGATAACTTTAAGTTGGGCGAAGTGCAGTTTGTTCAGGTAGAGCCGTATATATACATTGCAAATATGATTGGGCAAAAGGGGATAAAAGCAGGGAGCGGCGCTCCGCCGATAAGGTATCCTGCGGTTGAAGCATCTCTTGCAAAAGTTGCAGAAAAGGCGGTTGAATTAGGCGCTGCTGTGCATATGCCGAGGATAGGCTGTGGGCTTGCGGGAGGCAGGTGGGAGCAGATAGAACCATTGATAAACAGAACTTTGATCAATAAAGGGATAGATGTGTATGTGTATGATTATAATTAACTATCTTTTTTAGGCAGTATTTCATGAGATTCACCATTTCTTTTAAGGTTATACTAGGCATTTCAGCGGTTGCGGTCAGCGCGGCGGGCGCTGTTATATACCTTATAATTCTTATAAACGTTCACTCATCAGAGGCGAGGCTCTTAAACGAAACCCTTCTGCCTATTGCATCCCGCTTTGAACAGCTTACAGAATATTCCAAAGAGCTATTCATATATCAACGCGAATATATAGACAAAGCCAGCGTTGAGAGCCTTAAAAGCTATACGGATGGGTTGCCTAAGCTCATAGAGCTCTTTGATAAAGAGAAAGATGCACTCAATGCGCAGGGCGGCGAAGCCCTTCAGAAGAGCCTTAATGCTTATGTTGCAGCGGCAGAAAGCGTAAATCAACTGTATCAGAGCATATTTACATTGCAGGAGCGGCTTATGGCAGCCTCCACCCTACTGCTTGAAAACTCTGATATAATATATTACCGTTATTTTGATTTTATCCTTGAAGATGTTGAGAATAAACGCCCCTCAAAAGCTGAAACGATGCAGGTGATAGACCATACAGGGATGCTTGTGGATAACCCTAACTACTATCAGTTGGCATTGCAGGAGCTCACTCTGAACTTCTCTGAAGAAAGAGCGGCTGAGCTTAGAGAGCTTTTAACGGATATGGATGATAGGTTGAAACAGCTAGCCGTGCTCCTTAGCGGAGAGAGCAGCGCCGAGTATAGCGCCATGAAAACCAGCTTTGAACTCTTGAATTCCCAGAGCGAAGGCTATATTAGCGCACTTAAAAAGAGCATCCCGCTGAAAGCCGTGCTTATAGAGGCAGAAGGGGCGCTGTCTGATCAATTTGCAGCCGCATTGAACAATATTAACGATGCTATGAAACAGGCGATGTCTGGAATGCAGACTAACCTTAACGGCGCGCTGAGAGCAACTGTTATTTTAGGGTGTATAATAATCCTCTTAGGGGCTGTTGCTATAGTATTTCTTAAAACCACCGTTATCCGCAATATTCAAAATTTCAACGCCCTTGTTAGAGAGCTCACAGAAGGAACAGGGGATCTTACAAAGCGAATTGAGATTCATTCAGGAGATGAACTTGAAGAGCTTGCTCAATATTTCAATACATTTATTGAAAATGTCCAGAATATTGTGCAGAGCGTTTATGACGCCTCAGAGCAGGTGGCGGCGGGCAATCAACAGCTTTACGCCACCATAGAGCATCTAACAGAGATGCTTACAGACAATACAGGGCAGTTGACATTGCGTGTAGAGGATGTGGAGCTGGTAAACGAAATATCTAAAAAGAATTCAGAAAACCTTAAAGACAACTTCAATATTATAGCGGAAATAATTGCAGAATCAACAGAAGGGAGCAATCCTTCATATCAAAATAAGCGTTGGAATCGTCAAGTGCTGTTGTGTCATTTAAAACATCCCATCAAGATTGAGAATAATAGGAGATATAACTACTGGAGGTATTTCATTTTTTAGCTTACCTCCTTCACAATCACACTCACTTTTTAGAGTCTCTAATGCAGAAATTGCAGACGATAGCTCATCAATTTCTCCAAATATACCCTCAAGAGCTCTCAAAAAATTTACGTAAACTCTGATAATGTCGCTTGATTTAGCTTTTCCACTTTTCTGCAAGTTTTCTGTTTTCTCCCTGGCCTTAAGAAGAAGCTATTCAGCCAGCATAAGTTCATACATTTCATTTTTAGCATTTACATCATTGGGCGTAATAGGGGATTAGCCATACGTAATGCAACTTTTTCAATTATTTTCCATGCCTCTTCTCAATTTGAATCTTCACAAGTGCAATTCCCATTGCCTTTACATCCGCAGTCCATCTAGTTCACCTCATATAAATTTTCACAAACAGTGCTACTCCTTAGTGAGCGTATAATTTTATCTTTAGGTATAATTATCTTTCTTATTTCTGGAGCCGGAGATTTGCGCGTGAAATATCCATTATACATGCTATCCTTCAATAATTTTAGTGAGGCATTTTTGTTCATTTTTATATATGATTTGTTATGATATAACATCATCCCCCTACAAAAATCAGCGTTCACCGCAATGGTGAGATTGTCGCTTTTTGAAAGTTCCTCAAATTGTTTTAAAGCTGTATCATATTCTCTATCTTTAAGGTACAACTGCGCTGAGATCAATCTCGCTTCCTCTGTGTTCATAGCACTAAGTAACTCTTGTTTACTCATTATTTTATCAAAGATATCACAGTCTGTAAACAGTTTTTCAGGAAACCCTTGAAAGACAAAATTACCGGAAATAGAGGCTAAACCAAAAGTAACAAACAATTGGGCTATACCCTAGAGATCGTGATCGTCCATTGAAGTTAAAGGTGATTTCTCCAACGGAGTGGGAAAAGATAAGGCGAGAGCGGATAAAATGAACTTTTTTAAAAGAAAAAAGAGAAAAAGAAAGGTTCCGCAGGAAGTTGAACTCATTCTCTATAAGATTATAGGATGTTTCC
>JAISNW010000211.1 GCA_031276055.1 Deferribacteraceae bacterium
GCAAAGCTTCTCGTCGAATGCCTTTACGACATTACAGAGATTTATAAACAGAACAATTCCTACCGCCACGCGATGAAAGAGCTGAAAGCAAAGCAGATTGAGGCGTCTCTTAAAAGCAGGGCAATCTATAACGATTATGATTTTCTAAGGGGGATAGTCAACAATGTTCCCTATGGGCTTTTGGTTGCTGATAAAAATAATAAGATCGTAATGTCCAACTATCTGTTGAGAGAGTGGTCGCCTCTACATAACCTTTCCGAGCAGCCGACTAAATGTTACAGCCTTTATGGATATACAGAAGTCTGCAAAGACTGCCCTTTCACAAACAAAAAAAATGTTAAATCCTCCCGCACTATGGGGGATAAAAACCTTACAATCTCTTTTGAATATTTCAACGATTTTTTAGTGGAATCCGTTCGGGATACCACGCGAGAGCTGCAGCTAATCAACGAGATACGTCTCTCCCAAGAGGAAAATGAGGAAAAGCAGCGGCAGATGGTTTTGCTCAATAAAGACCTCCTCAGGATGAACGACCAACTTAAAATTGCTCAAAACCTAATAAATGATGAGCTGAAACAGGTAGGAAAGCTCCAGCAGAGTTTATTGCCCGAGCAGCTGCCTACAATTAACGGCTATGAATTTGGTTCATTTTACACCCCTGCTGAACACGCGGGGGGGGATTACTATGACTGTATAGAGATGAGCAACGGCTACTGGGGGTTCACTATAGCAGATGTTTCGGGGCACGGCACTCCAGCGGCGGTTATTATGGCGATGTCAAGGGCGATAATGCGCTCTTACACCTATGATATAATTGCAAGTGCAGAAGCTCTTATGATGGTAAACGAAATTTTATGCGACAATGTACACACTAGAGATTTTGTTACTATGTTTTATACAGTTTTTAACGGCAGCACAGGGGAGTTGAACTATGCAAGCGCAGGGCATAATCCGGTGCTGCACTTTGACAGATCAGATATGATGGTGCGTAAATTAGCCGCCGGCGGGATGTTTCTAGCGGCTTTCACTGGAATGGAATACGAAGAAAAGCATCTCACCCTTTACGATGGAGACATCCTCTTCATGTATACAGACGGTCTGGTGGAGGCTATGAACCCTGAGCGCGAACAGTACGGACTTGACAGGGTTATAAGCCGCCTGATAATGTATAATGATGCCTCCTGCGACCGAATTATTAACGAGATAATGGAAGATGTCCGCTCGTTTACCGCAGGAAAACCTTTTGAGGACGATGTAACAATATTTGTGGTAAAAAAGTTGCAACCATGTTAAACTGCAAGGCGGAGGAGCTATGAAAAAAGAGATTATCAACGGCAGACAGACAGCGTATTTGGAAGGGGAGATAAACGGCAGTACAGGGCTTGCTTATAAAGAAGAGATTGCATCGCTTTTCAGCAGCTCCGCTATTGTGGTTCTTTCATTTAAGGATGTGGTATATCTTAATAGTTCTGGTCTGCGGGAGATTATCGACCTCTTAAAACAAGCCAATAAGCTCAAAGTTGAGCTTAGGCTTTGTGAAATGTCTAAAGATATCCGCGAGATGTTTTCTTTCACCGGTTTGGAGAAAGTCTTTAAGATATTTGACACAATGGATCAGGCGGCGGTGTAAGATGAATGTGCGGATAGAGGCTTTAGCCAATGAACTTGCCATAACTGTTTTAGATGGTGTTCAGAGAAAAGATTTTGAGGAGGTTTTTTCAACCCTTAAAGGCTTTACGGGCGGCAGCATTAAGGTTGATCTTAAAAACCTTCAATACATAAAGAGCGATATTATAGCTCAACTTCTGGCTTTACGCAGAGCGGCGGACAGCAAAAAAGCTGCCTTAAAGTTGGTGAACCTATCAGACGGAGTGCTAAGCGCCTTTGAGACTGCAAACCTTACCAAACATTTTACAATTGAACAAGATTATGGAAGTTATACTGTTTCAGAGTTGATCGAGCTTTTGCATGATGACGAACAGGCGGAGTTCATCTCTATACATATCGGCTTAAACTTTAATGAGCAATACCGCAAAGCCCTTTTAGATGCGCTTAAAATAGATGATCCCGTCTTGAATGAACAGGCGCTGCTCTCTCTTGGAAGGGCGGGCGACGATGCCTCGATAGACGTTATACGTTCAGCTCTTGCTTCTCAATACCCTAATGTTGTATGCGCTGCAGTTTTAGTGCTTGGCTGGTTGGGGGATGCGGCAAGCAAAGAGAAACTTTATGAATTAATCTCTTCGCCTGAGGAAGCTGTCTCTGAAGCGTGCGGGGCGTCTATAGCTCTATTATCGGATGACGGCGATCCTGCCCGTCTAAAAACTCTCTTGAAAGACAGCGAGCCTCCGTTAAGAAAGGTGATAGCTAACGCGCTAGCCCTTATAAACGGCGGCGCTGCCTACAACATCCTAAAAGAGATGCTTTCAAAAGAAACTATTGACGATGTGCGCTCTGTGCTGGTTCGCAAAATATCCTACTTTAACAATGAAGACGCCACTAACACGTTGATAGAGGCGTTAGACGACTCTTCGCGCAAGGTGCAGGAGACTGCAGCAGCTGGTCTTGAACGGACTGGTTTACGCGGAGGGGAGGAGAGGGTTTTTAAGAAGATATCTGGTGATGACTGGGTTTCATATTTTGCTGTGCGTGCACTAGGCAAACACTGCTCTGAAAAGGTTGCAGACTATCTCACGCAACGTTACCCTAACCTTTCAGGGAAGGTGCGTTTAGCGGTGGTGGAAGTGTTGGGCGCTGCTTCATATTGCACTAGCTTTCTTGCAGAGAGGCTTAATGAAGACAATGAGGACATCAGAAGGGAGGCTTTATCAGGGCTTTACAGGTCTAATAAACCGCTGGCTGTTGAAAAGGCTGTTCAACTGGCAAAAGGCGATCCAAGCTGGCTGGTAAGGTTTAAGGCTGTGGAGATAATAATTGCCGAGACGCCGGAAGGGTATAGGGATATATTGGCGGAGATCAGAAACAGCGATGCTAACCGTTATATCCAAGACAAGATCGATGCCGTTTTAGGAAGTTGACATGCTGACAAATACTATTAAGATCAAAGATGAAGAATTTTTTGAACTCAAGGAGATAATATACAAGGCATCCGCTATAACATTTGCCGAGAGTAAAAAATATCTTCTGGAAAATAGGCTTTCAAAACGTCTTCAAGAGTTGAACTTTAACAGTTTTAAGGAGTATCTATATTATCTGAAATATGATATTAACCGAATTAAAGAGATGGATACTCTGCTTAACCTAGTCACCATAAACGAAACATATTTTTTGCGGGAACGCCAGCAGATGGATCACCTTATGAAAAGCACCATCCCCGCAATCCTTACAAGAGGCAAAAAGAATATCAGGATATGGTCTGCGGCGTGTTCAACAGGCGAAGAACCTTATTCTATGGCTATCCTTCTTAGAGAGTATGCACTCTCTACTCGTGCAAACTATGAGATAATAGGCACAGATATAAACACTGAGGTGGTGGATATAGCAAAGAAAGGGGTATATCGCGGAATGTCTTTTAGAGGAGTCCCTCCAAATTTTCAATCCACCTACTTTACACAGAACGGTTTAGTATATGAGATAAAAGATGAGTTTAAGCATAGGGTGCGCTTTCAGATAGGCAACCTTATCTCTCACACCTTGCCCGCTCAAGTTGGAAAATTTGACGTAATCTTCTGCCGAAATGCACTAATATACTTTGATATTGAAGGCAAGCAGAAGGTGCTGGATATGTTTTACAACTGCTTAAATACTCCAGGGTATCTCTACCTAGGCCACTCAGAATCCACCATTAAGATAAAGAGCAAGTTTGTTTTGCAGAATTTTGGGAATGGGGTCTTTCATATAAAGGAGTAGCAGATGTCAACCAGCGGTATAACCACTGTGGTTTCAACCTCATCTATACCTGAAAAGATGCAGGATTCCACAGAGCGGATGGCTGAACACCGTCAACAGATGACAGGGGCAGTTGTTCAACAGTCAGCGCGTGAGCGCGTCAAAACGGTTAAACGCGGGGAGAATGCCGAATCCTCTAAGAAAGTGAAAGAGAAAAAATCTGATGCAAATAAAGAAGGGAAGAAGGAAGGTTCAGGCGGCAATCTTGATCTTAGGGCGTAATATCTATCCATGTGGCTAAACTTCACACTATTGGCGCTCTCAATCGCCGCTATAGTATTCTTATTCATCCGTGTGCGGCGATTAGAGGCTGAAATCCATTCCGTTTCAGCGGACGATCTAGCTGCATATTCTGAAATCCTCCGCGATATCCTTTTAGAGAGCGAAAAGACGGCTGAAAGGTTAGACGCCGCCATCCGCGAGCGCGAAAACGCCCTAGAAGATATAGGGGCGCTGCTCGACGCCCGCATATCAAGGCTAAAAGAGTTAAGCGGAGAAAGCGCCCCCGAAGAGCTTCAAGCCCATGTTAAACGCTTGCTCAGAGACGGAAGAACCAAAAATGAAGCAGCGCGCCTATTAAATATGAGCATCACCGAGATAGAGCTGCTCTCTTCTATGAAATAATTCCCAAAATTCTGTAAAAACAGACTTAAAGCATGAAGACTCGTCTTTCAATGCCGTTATCACCTCTCTGAACTTATTTAGATTAATTTGCTATAGAACGATTTTTTTCTTGTTTTTAGGGGATATAGGTGATATAAGGAAACATTCCGTAGGCAGCCCCTACGGTTTATATATTTGTATGCAAAATTTTATCCTACAGGTTCATTCCAAAGCGGAAGAATTCGCGGCGCGCTATAAACTAAAGGTATACGAAGCCGCCTTTTGCCGTCAGAATAGAGGGGTGGTGTTGCAGGTTTATCTCGACGGAAATGTAAGCCTTGACAGTTGCGTCGAAATATCCAAACTGCTCTCCAACTGGCTTGACAGCGTTGATGCGCCTACCTCCCGCTATACTTTAGAGGTTTCATCTTTAGGCATTGATAGACCTCTGAAGAGTGAGGCGGAGTTCGCGGCGCACATTGGTAAAATTTGCAGACTTACAGTTAGAACAGGCGGCGTTGACGGCAGGAAGAGGTATAAAGGAAGGATAGTTAAGGTTGAGGGCGGGGAGATAACCTTGCGTGTAGAAGAAGAGAGTCGGGATTTTGTTATATCTGCGGTTGATATAGCAAAAGCAAACTTGATAGGGTAAAAAGAATCCGGAGAGTTATTGGATGAATAGAGATTTTACGAAGATCGTTGACGAATTGTGCAGAGAGAAAGGGATATCGCGCCAAGCGCTTGAAGAGGCTTTGCACAATATGATAGCGGCGGCGGTCGCAAAAAAGATAGGCAAATATCTAGAACCTGAAATAAATCTTGATTTAGAACGAGGCTTTTTAGATGTTAAAATTCCTAAAGAGGTTACAGAAACAGCTGTTTCCAACTGGGATGAGCTGAGTTTAGAAGAGGCAAAGGCGTATAAAGAAGATCCGCAGCTAGGGGATATGGTGATGGTTCCCATCAATACGGACACACTAGGAGTGCAGGCTGCTATGGTGGGTAAGCAGCGTTTGCAGGAAAAGCTAAGGGAGGCGGAGAAACAGGCTATTTATGACGAGTATAAGAATAAGATAGGTGAAATTGTAAACGGAACGGTTATAAACCCTGAACAACGTAAAACTAAGATAAATATCGGTAAAACTGAGGCGATCCTCCCATACAGCGAACAGATCTTTGGCGAGCGCTATGAACGAGGCAGCCACATTAGGGCGGTTCTGCTGGAAATTCGCGCTAATGATAAAGATAAAGAGGTTCCGCGGTTAATCCTTTCAAGAACGAGCGATGAATTTCTTAAAAAGCTCTTTGAAGCGGAGATACCAGAGGTTTTTGACGGAATAATCCAGATAAAAGCTATAGCGCGTGAGCCTGGCGAGCGTTCGAAAGTCGCGGTGTATTCGATTGCCCCAAATATTGATCCAGTAGGCGCCTGCATCGGGATAAAAGGCACGCGGATCAATGCAATATCTAAAGAGTTAAGAGATGAAAAGATAGATGTGGTTCCTTGGTCTAACAACCCTATAGATTTTCTATGCAACGCTATAAGCCCCGCAAAGGTTCTACTTGCCAATGTATTTGAGGATGATAAGAATGTGGAGCTTGTTGTGCCTAATGACAGCCTCTCTCTAGCGATTGGCAAGAGGGGGCAGAATGTCAAGTTGGCTGCTAAGTTGACAGGCTGGCGGCTTACCGTGCTAAACGAGTCTGAATATCAGAAACTCCGTCAAGACCGTATGCTGAAACAGGAAGAAGAGCTTAAAAAGCTATATGAGATATATAGCCTTGAAAATATCTCGACTCTCACGCCGGAAATGATCTTAACCTTGCGCAACAACGGGATAGACGATCTGCAAAAACTCTCAGAAACAGGTGTTGTGGAGCTCTCAACTTTCTTAGCCTTATCAGAAGACGAAGCGATAGACCTAATAAACGCCGCGGTTGATCACCTTGAAGCTCAAGAGATAGACGATATGGACGAAGAAGGCTTAGATGATTTAGACGATGCAGATGATATTGACGAAACAGCTGAAAATGAGCTCTCAGACAGCGGCAATGAACAATAACTAGGGAAAGGAGCGCTAAGAAGGTTTTATGCCCTCATATAAACTCACTGAAGTTGCAAAGATATTTAATATCTCTCAGCAAGAGGTATTAGATAGGTTAGATGCAACTGATATAAATCTGACTGTTACAAGCGAGCAGCTGCGCAATGCAGGTTTTGACCTTAAAGTTCTCTTAGGAAGCCGCCAGAAACTGCTAGCTGAACGTAAGAACCTAAAAGGTTCTGCCGGTATAGAGATACGGATAGGTTCTCAGCGCAATGAAGAGCAGATAAAACCTTACATTTCCAAAAAACCGCAGGATATCTTATTGCGCAAAAGCGCTCTAAATAAAAGCATTCAAAAAGTTGATGTTATGCGCCAGACATCTAAAAAGGCGAGAACAGATAAAAGCGAAGCTGAAAGTGATCTTGAAAAGCTCATAACTAAGGGCGTTGAAACCGCTGAAATTATTGAAAGGGTTGATGAAACTCCATTTAAGCATCCTGATTCAGAAAGCGCTGAAACAGCCAGAGAGGTTGAAACCTTAAAAGAAACTGAACTTATCGCAATAGATGAAGGGCTAACTCCCAAAACCGCTGAAACTTCAGAAGGAGTTGAAGTTGATAAACTCCCCGATAAACCTGCCGATGCAAACACCCAAGAAATTCAACCAATAGAAATTCTACCGATAGAGACTAAACCGCAAGTGATTCGACCAACAGCGACTCGCCGCCCAGAAACTCGACCGCCCGAAACCCGCTTAACAGAGACAACCCGCCCCATCAGCGGTTGGCAGGCGTCTAGGCCCGCCGAGCAAAAGCCCCGCACAGATTTCAGGAGGACAGATAACCGCCCGCAAGATAGAAAGCAGACAACTCCGTTGCGTCCAAGCGGCGGCTTTGTTCAGAGAGACGGCGCTAGAACAGATAACAGAACTCAACCGAATAATAGATTTGACAGGAATAATAGAGGGCAGACAGGGGGAAAGCCTGCTGGAGCATACCGCCCGCCTTTTGGAACAAAACCTCCGCAGAGGGGCGCAGCTGCGGGCTACGAAGGGCAAGCCCGACCCACAACCCGACCTGCTTTTGCCCACCCTGAGACCCCTCAAAAACGCGAGATTAAAAAAACCAAACCAGATGCTGCTCTCGTCAAGGAAGACGCAAAAAAAGCAAAGGTTAAAAGTGACGCCTTGAGCTTAAAAGACCTGAATAAGACTATATATGAAGGGCTTAGCGAGCTTGATATAGAAACCGAGGTAACAGCCGCCGCTGTTGCAGGCGAAGAGGTTCAAGCCCCTGCAGCCGTTTCGAAGCCGCCGAAGACAGAGCGGAAAGCGAAGAAAAAGCAGGCGGCGGAAAAAGAGCAGCCGCCCGCCTTTCAACACCCAACCTCCATTGTGATCGGCGAGACTGTTACAGTAGCAGAGATGGCGGGGCTTTTAGGAGTAAAAGCGGGAGAGTTGGTGAAAAAGCTCTTCTCACTCGGCATTCTTGCTACAGTAAACCAATCCATCGATGCAGATTCAGCGGCGCTTCTTGCTATGGACTATGGAGTTGAGGTTATAAAGAAGGTTATCACGGAGGCGGATATCTTCCCTGTTTATGAAGATAAAGCTGAAGATATGCAGAAACGCCCGCCTGTTGTCACTGTAATGGGGCATGTGGATCACGGCAAAACTTCCCTCCTTGACGCCATCCGCTCCACCAGCGTCGCCGAAAAAGAGGCGGGCGGGATAACCCAGCATATAGGGGCTTATGAGGTAAACCTGAATGGGCGTAAGATAACATTTTTAGACACTCCCGGCCACGAGGCTTTTACATCTCTTAGGGCGCGCGGTGCACAGGTTACAGATATAGTGATATTGGTGGTTGCAGCAAACGATGGGGTTATGCCTCAAACCAAAGAGGCGATAGACCACGCTACTGCGGCGGGCGTCTGTATTGTGGTTGCAATAAATAAGATCGATAGACCTGACGCCAATACTGAAAGGGTGAAACGGCAGCTGGCAGAGTGCGGCATCCTTTCAGAGGAGTGGGGGGGCAAGCACCAATTCCAAGAGATTTCTGCTAAAAAACATATAGGGATTACAGAGCTGTTGGAGTTGGTTCTGCTTGAGGCGGATATGCTGGAGCTCAAAGGCAATCCAAACCGCCCTGCAGAGGCTATAGTAATAGAATCGCAGCTTGATAAACAGAGAGGACCTGTTGCTACAATCCTTGTAAAAAAAGGAACTCTCCGTAAAGGCGACACCTTTGTAGCAGGTAGAGAGGTAGGGCGCGTCCGCTCAATGTATAATCATCTAAGGGCTGTTCAGAAGGAAGCGGGCATCTCCGCTCCTGTAGAGGTGATGGGCTTTTCAGAGGTGCCGGAGCCAGGTGATATTCTCGTAGTGGTAGATGAAAAAACAGCTAAGGCGATTGCGGAGCTGCGCGCAAATTCCGCTAAATCGGCTCGTGAAACGAACGCTCCTATAGCATCTCTTACCGATCTTATGGATAAGATAAAAGAGGGGCAGATAAAAGAGCTTAATATTATTATAAAAGCGGATGTTCAAGGTTCTCTTGAGGCTCTAAACACTTCGCTTAAAAAGCTCTCCAATCAAGAGGTAAAGGTTAATGTTGTCCACGATGCAACAGGCGGAATCACTGAAAGCGATGTGGTGCTTGCAGTGGCGTCACGGGCTATAATTATAGGCTTTAATGTCCGCCCTGACAGCAATGCAAAAGCTAGAGCAGAGCGGGAGAAGATATCTATAGAGTTGTATTCGGTTATTTACAAGGTAATTGAAGATATAAAACTTGCATTGGAAGGGCTTTTAACCCCTGAAACTGTAGAACAGGCGGTGGGAAAGGTAGAGGTGCGGCAGGTTTTCAGCGTGCCGAAGATCGGCAAGATTGCAGGGGCGTATGTGCTTGAGGGTAAAGTTACCCGCACCTCCAATGTCCGCATTATACGAGACAATGTGGTGGTCTTTGAAGGCAAGATCGGTTCATTAAAACGTTTCACCGAAGATGTTAAAGAGGTTGCGGGCGGCTATGAGTGCGGACTTTCTGTAGAACGTTATCAAGATATTAAAGATAAAGATATCCTTGAGGTATACGAGCTTGTTCAGGAGAAACGCACTTTAAGCGATGTGGCGAAATAGTGAAAGATACCAAAGATATTAGGATAAGAAGGGTTGCGGAGCTTATAAAGCAGGAAGTCGCAAACATTATAGAGAGAGAGGTTAAAGACCCTCGCGTTAGAGGGGTGGTTTTAACCTATGTACGCTTGAATAGAGATTTGAGCGAAGCTTTTATCTTCTACGATACATATAATAAAAATAATCTAAAATCTATAGATGCGGGGCTTACAGCTACGGTAGGTTTTATCCGCCGCACTCTTAAAACTCGGTTGAGCTTAAAGCGGATTCCTGCTATAACTTTCCAAAAAGATGAAACAGAAGAGACCGCCCGCCGAACCGACGAACTCCTAGAACAGATCAAGTTGGAAGATATATCTCGTAAAGAACGCTCTGCTCCATAGAAACACTTTTAATTCTAATTATAAATAGAGATTGCATCACCCTTAATTTTTCCTGTTGAATACACCGCAAAGAAATATCGTGAAATCTCAAGAATTTCTTGATTTACTTAAACATAAAATCCGATCGGGCATGGATAATCTTGTTGGACTCGAGAGCATATACCTATCTAGGTGTCTGTTTGAGCTTGAGATAAAGTTCGGGGTTGAGGTTGACAGGCTGCCGATCCCCTAGCAATAAAACAATTGCAATTGCCACACTTTTTTTCTATAATTGCATAATGCTCTAGTTAAGGCGGCATGGCTATGAAAAAAGGTTTTTCTCTTATTGAGATAATTGTTGTAATGGTTGTTATAGGAATCATCGTTGCGTTAGGGATAAAAGGCGGCGCGCTTGTAAACACATCACGGATGCGCACAGAGATCGCTAAACTCCGCAACTTTGAAATAGGTTTTTCAAGCTACTACCTTAAACATAACGCTCTGCCTCCAAAAGCAGGGGATAATGTCACCGAATATGACGGGTTTACCTGTTATGTTACAAACAAACTTTTGGAGAAAAATGTTGTGCTTTCAGAGGATGTCCCCTCTACATTCACTAAGGGGAGCGAGCCTTGGCGTTTCTGCACCAATATTGCGGTTGATAATGCTACAAAGGTATTTGTTCCTGCAGCCGTCAGTTTGGGCGATGTTGATATAGACAATGTGGGGGCTTACGCCGAAGGGTTGAATGACGAGCTTATCTGCAACATTGAAGGGATATTGGACGATAACAACCTCAAAAACGGTGCGGGAAGGGTGTTAGCCGCTGTGAGCAATGTTTATATGAACAACTGCGACCAACCCTCAAATAAGGGCGCTTATGATGGCTATCTGTATATCGCCTTTTCCCCAAACTCCCAGATACCTATAAAAAAATAACTCTTCAGCCGCGGCGGAAATACGGAGTCTGCTTATAAATATGAGTGGTTTTGAACTTCCTCTCTTGAGGTCTATCCTCGCTAAAATTACCTCTGACGCCGCCTCTTTTTTGGAAGATGCTTCAACTTATCTAATACAGATAAAACAGACGATAGAATCTTTGCCTGTAAAGGGCGGCGCTGATAGAATCCTCTTACTAATAGATAATTGCTTAAAAAACCCATCATGCGTTAAACAGACGCTGGAACCATTTTTAGACGAGTTAAAACTCTATCTAGCAGAAGACGGCGATAGCTTCAGTGTGGAAAAAGAGCAGGCAGCCGCCCTATCCACTGGCAGTATAACAGGCTTCGGAGCTAAAGCTGTTGCTGCGCTGGAGAGTTGCGGCGTCTCTACTGTAAAAGCCTTTCTTTTGCGCCTCCCTTTCCGCTACGAGCATATAAGTTGCGCACTTTCAGGGGGAAAAGGGGTGCTCTCAGGCGTATTCAGAGCATCTGAAATTATATACACAAGGCAGAAAAAGAGGCTCTTCTCTGCGGCGTTCTCTAACGATAAAGGTTTTTTTTACTGCCTCTGGGTAAATTTTACCTTCGCTTTCCCCTCAAGCCAGCTTAAAGCAGGGGAAGTGTATTATATGTATGGAGCTGTTGCAACGTATAATGGAGCGCCCGCCATATTCCACCCAGAGTTTTTGAAAGCTGAAGATATAGGCAGCGTCCGCCCTATCTACTCTCTTAGAGCGCCCCTCTCTCAGAAGGTATATGCTAAGGCGCTGAACAACACTTTGCAGAAACATCTAGCAGATATTAACGAGACGCTGCCTGAGTATATCCGTTTCCGCTATCGTTTCCCGCACATAACAGACGCCCTTTTAACCTTGCATAAACCAGCCAGTATAGTTAATGCCGAGAGCATTGCTGAACGGCGGCACCCTGCCCTCATCCGTTTTATATATGAGGAGTTCTTCTACCTTCAACTAAGAATCTTGCTTAGAAAGAACAACTATATGAAAAATAATGGGATAGCCTATAAATTTGACCGCTCCCTATTAGAAGAGATCGCCCCGCTGCTCCCTTTTAAGCTCACAAAAGACCAGAAGAGCGTTTTGAGGAATATCTTTGACGATATGCACAGCCCCCACCAGATGAACCGCCTCTTGCAAGGGGATGTTGGCTGCGGTAAAACTATAGTTGCAATCTTAGCCGCTGCAGTAGCGGTAAAGTGCGGTTATCAAGCGGTATTTCTTGCGCCGACAGAGGTTTTGGCTGAACAGCACTTTAGAACGTTGGATAAATTCGCATCCCCTGCATCTCTGGTCACAGCATATCTAAGCGGTTCCACCTCCGCTAAAAATAAGAGGGAGATCAAAGCCCTCCTTGAAGATGGCGTTATAAACTTTCTTGTGGGCACTCACGCTGTAATACAAGAGGATGTCCGTTTTAAGAATCTCGGTTTTGCTGTTATAGATGAACAGCACCGTTTCGGTGTAAAACAGCGTAAAGCACTGTTAAATAAAGGGTTTACTCCCGACATCCTCCTAATGAGCGCCACCCCAATCCCACGCACATTGGCGCTGACCTATTACGGCGATCTTGAATTAAGCGAAATTAAACAGATGCCGCCAGGGCGCATTCCGCCTATAACAAAGGTTTTTGGAGCTCAACAGTTAAACTCCGCCTTTAACTTTGTTAAAGAGCACTTAAAAGATGGGGAGAGGGCGTATTTTGTATACCCTGCCATTGAGGAGAGCGGTAAATCAAAACTTAAAAGCGCAGTTAAAAACTTTGAAGAGGTTAAAAGGCGTTTCCCCGATAAGAGAGTGGGGCTTCTGCACGGTAGATTAACTGCAGCAGATAAAGAGGCGCTCCTAAAAGATTTTAGAGAGGGAAGGCTTGATATATTGGTTTCCACTACTGTGGTGGAGGTAGGGGTTGATGTAAAGGATGCCACTGTTATGTTTGTGGATAATGCTGAACGTTTCGGTCTTGCCCAGCTTCACCAGCTAAGAGGGAGGGTGGGGCGCAGCGATAAACAGTCCTACTGCGTTTTAGCAGCCCAAGAGGAGCTCTCAGAGGTTGCAATCCGTCGGCTTAGAGCGATGGAGACTACCACCAGCGGTTTTGAATTGGCAGAGTTAGACCTCGCTATGCGCGGCCAGGGGGATTTCTTAGGGGTTCAGCAGTCGGGGCTTCCTGAGTTTGATTATGCGGATATAACAAAAGATATGGCGATCTACCACACAGCAAGAGAGGATGCAGAGCGGATAATAGCAAACGATCCTAAATTGGAGGCGGCGGAAAACCGCCTTCTAAAAGAGGTTCTCCAAAACCGCTGGCGCAATGAGTATGAACTCTTTTTAGTGGGTTGAGCGCACATAGGCAGTCTACAATAGCCCAATGCCTCAAGGCAATTTTGCTTGATAAAATTTCATTTTTCCTCTATTATCCTACTATGTATGTCAAGATGAGAGCGTTATTCTTCTTAGCAGCTGCAATTGCGGTAATGTTATTATCCCCTTCCCCTAACTTTGCCCAAGAGATCCTTTTGCGTAAAGATGCGTATCATTCTGAAGTTTTTCTAAAAATGCCGCCCGCAGATGCAGCGGCGGTTGAAAGAAACGGTCTTACAGTTATAGTAAGGTTTAAGAAAACTATCAAAAACCCTTTTGACACCTCTTTTGACGACCGCTTTATAGCGGGGGTTAAAGGCGGCGGCAATATATTTTCCATCACCTTTAAGGAGCCTGTTGACTTTGCTGTTTTTAATGACCCAGAGGGGTTGCGCTTTGTCGCAGCGCTTCCAAAAACGCAGAACGAAGTTTTGTTGAGCTACGGGCTCAATGAGCCTATCCTCCGAAAAGAGTATCTCTTAAATGAAGATCCTATGGCGGAGGCGGCTTTGAGGGATGCAGAGCGTCTAGTATCTGAAAACCGCCCCGCTCTTGCTGTGAACCGCCTTACAGCCCTGCTTGACAATACATCTGTACCTTATTATAGGCAGGAAGCCCTCTATAAACTAGGGCTTTTATATATGGATCTCTCAAAGAACAACCCTGACTTTTACCTAGCAGCCTCCTCCGCCTTTGACGATCTTATAAGGGAATACCCAGACAGCATCAGGATCAACCAGATACGGATGCTCTCGGCGGAGGCTAAAAAGAACGCTGAGCAGTTTACAGAAGCGATAAATGCGTATCAGGCCATCTTTGACAATTCGCAGGATGCTGAAACTAGAAGAGACGCCCTCTCTCAGATAGGGCAGTTATACGAAAATATCGGGCAGTTTGACAGGGCTATAGCGATATATGAGAGGTATCTATCCACCTTCCGAGCCGACAGCGATCAGATAAAGCGGCGGTTGGGCAGATTATATATAGGGAGGAACTATCGCGACAAGGCGTTTGGGCTCTACTCCGGACTGCCAATTGAAAATTCCATAGAGAACCTTGCAGATGACGAGCTTTTAGGTTTAGGCAAGATATTTGAAGAGTATAAAAAAGACGACTCCGCCCTGAAAACCTACTCTTATATAAACGACAACAGCACTGAAAAACCAGAGGCGCTTTACAGAACAGCCCAGATATTTAGGCGCAGCGGAAACCCTAAAGAGTATTCCGATAACCTTGAAAAACTTATCAACCTTGCTCCGCAGACAGAATACGGCAACTTCGCAGCGGTGGAATATGGGGAAATCCACTATGCAGATAGACCGTTTGAAGAGTGGCAGGAGATATTTGAACCGCTCTATAATGTTGAGGATATATATGATCTTAGACCTAGGGCGCTCATGGTGATGATCCGCTCTCTTCACGCCGCTAGAGACACTGAACGTTTAGTCCCCCTAATAGATGAGTATTTAGAGCTCTTTTCCACCTCAAAGGAAGCGCCCTACCTTCTGCAATTAAAAGAGGATGTTTTATATGCCTACGCAAGAAACGCTCAAGACAACAACAGCTATGACGCCGCGTTGCAAGTATATTCCGGGCTTTTAGATGAATTCCCTGATTCAAAGCGGGCTAAAGCGATAGCCCAACATATTGACGACATCCATTATGACAGGGCGTTGAGCCTTTATAACAATGCAGATTACGCGCAGGCGGCAAAAGCCGTTGAAGAGCGCATCTTAACCCCGCCGAAACCTAGCGGACGGTGGTATTCCCTATATGAAGACGCTGTATATCAAGATGTTCTATCCCTGATAGGCAGCGTCAGCCCATCGATCATTAGGTATAAAAGCCGCGACTACCTAGCAGAAAATCCACGTGGGCGTTATGTCCCTCAATTTAAGGCGATCCTTAAAGAATCTTTAGATTATCCTATAAAGAGCGCCTATAACGGCAAAGATTACGTTCAAGTTGTGGAGCTTTACAACGAAAATGCGGACTGGATCAATATTTGGCCTGATCAAGGCTATGCAGACTCCTTGCGCATAATTGCCGCTAACTCCCTCTTACAGATAGGGCTCAAAGATAAAGCGCAGGAGATTTTTAAGCAGGTTACCCCTAACATGACTAGAGATTATGCTCTTCTAGCATACACCCTCTGTCAGAAAGATATTCTCTTCAATATCAACCGCCTTTCATCTCAAGATTTTGCCTATCTTACGGCAGAGACTAAGAGCTGCGGGTTAGACTATCAACTCTCCTTTGTCCGCCAATATAAAAATAGAGAGCTCTCCCTAAAGGCGGAGTATGAGATTATGAAAGGGGTTGAGGATGAACGCACAAGAGAAGATCTGCTGAGCAATCTCTATAACCAGCTGCAAGGAGGGGCGCGTTTTGAAGGCTATCAAGACGTCTACCTTGATACAGGGCTCGCCGCCTACCGTCGAAACGATTTCAGCAGCGCCGCCATCGCGTTGAAGGCGTATACAGATAATCAAGCCGCTGCAGATGACGATAAAAGGACGGAAGCCCTCTATTATCTCGGGAAGTCTTTATTCTCCTTGAATGAAAAGAATCGCGGACTTGCCTATATGCAGCAGGCGGCGGAGAGCGCAGGGGATTCTATCTATAAAACGATGGCTAAAGGCGAATTAGCGAGCGATGCATGGAAGAAAAGCCTCAGCAACTGATGGATATTGAGCTCTTAAATACAGCTATGGAGGCTTTCAACTCCGCAGCCTCCAACCTTCAAACTTCCTATGACGCCTTAAAAGAAGAGACTAAGCGCCTTAGAGACGAGGTGGAGTTAAAGAATGTTGAGCTCTCGTATTTTTCCAACCTCCTTGAGAGCGTGTTGAATAACACCCCTTCGGCTATCCTAGTGGTAAATGAAAGGGCGGAGTTTGCTGTAAAAAACAGCGCGGCGGATGCCCTTTTAGCAGATATGGGAGAGAAGGCGTTGAAAGATATGCTTGCAGGTTCGCTGCATCAGGGGCTCTTTGAGTATAATGCAGACGGCGGCAGATATTACCGTATAAACGCGGGAGAGCTGCATTCAGACGGATTAAATGGGGTGGTGTATGTAGTGGATGATATCACCCTCTTAAAAAAATTTGAATTAGAGAGGCAGAGAGGGATCCAGCTTCAGTTGATGGGAGAGATGGCTGCCAACATTGCCCATGAAATACGCAATCCACTAGGTTCAATAGAGCTTTTCGCCTCTTTGCTGGAGAGAGACCTTCAATCATCCGCCCCTTCCGCTGTAAAGATGACATCTAATATAGTTCAAGCCGTTAGAACCTTAAACAGCATAATATCCAACACCCTCTTATTCACAAAAGAGATAAATGTTAATAAAGAGGAGTTTATCCTTGCAGATATAGTTGATGAGGCTGTATTATACCTCCAGCCGCTCTTAATGAAAAAAGACGTCGCCGTCTTGAACCGCCTTGAGGAAACTCATAAAGTTTTTTGTGAAAGGGGGCTCTTCTATCAGGTGGTGATGAATATACTCCATAACGCCATCGATGCCGTGCCTGATAAAGGCGGCGAGGTGGAGATTACATCTGAAATGGGGGCGTTTCAAAGATACCCGTTGAAGCTCTCCATCACCGATAACGGCTGCGGGATCGCCCCCGCCATGCAAGATAAGCTCTTTATCCCCTTTCAAACCACAAAGACAAAGGGGGCCGGTCTAGGTTTATCTATAGCGTATAAGATTGTAAAGGCGCACGGCGGAGATATTATTGTTGATTCAGACGGAACAAGTTATACAAGGTTTACGGTTATTCTCTGATGAAAAAGATTCTGATAGTTGATGATGATGATAATATGCGGGAGGCGGTAAAAGAGACTATCCTTCGCATGAATATAGCAGAAGCCGCGACCGCAGCCGGCGGCAGGGAAGGCTACTCAAAAGCGATCTCTGATAATTTTGACCTTATAATCTCTGATATAAGGATGCCTGATATAGACGGTTTAAGTATGTTGGAGATGCTCAAAGTTACAGGGATAGATGTGCCGATCTGCTTTATCACGGCGTTCGGTTCAGTCACCGGTGCGGTGGATGCCCTAAAGTTAGGCGCTTATGATTATATATTAAAACCTTTCCCCCCTGAAGCGATAGAAGAGCTCGTTTTACGCACCTTTGAACTTAAAAAGTTAGGCAAGGCCGCCCCTCTCTACCAGAAAAGGAGCACTATCTACAAGAGTGCATATATGGCGCACCTTTTCAGCATTGCGCGGGAGGTGGCGCAAAGCGACGCCACCGTTCTTATAACAGGCGAATCAGGCACAGGTAAAGAGGTGTTGGCGCGTTTTATTCATGAAAACAGCAAACGTTCCACAGCTAACTTTGTAGCCGTCAACTGCGCCGCTATCCCAGACACCCTCCTTGAGAGCGAACTCTTCGGCTATGAGAAAGGGGCGTTTACAGGCGCCAGCGGGCGCAAACTAGGGAAATTTGAGACTGCAGCAGGGGGGGTGCTCCTCCTTGACGAGTTAGGGGAGATCCCCCTTCACCTGCAGCCTAAACTCTTACGGGTTATACAAGAGAAAGAGGTTGAGAGGTTGGGGGGAGAAAAGCCGAAAAAGGTTGATGTGCGCATCCTTGCCACCACAAACCGAGATCTAAAAGAGATGGTGGAAGAAGGCAGCTTCAGGCAAGATTTATATTACCGTCTAAATGTTATCAGCTTGGAACTTCCACCCCTTAGACAGAGGAAAGAAGATCTCCCTGAACTTGTGAATTTCTTTGTAGAGAGGTATTCAGAGATAAACCACCGCCCAAAAAAACCGGTCTCTAAAGACGCCTTAAAGGCGCTTTCAGACTTTAACTGGCCCGGTAACGTTAGGGAGCTGGAGCATACTATAGAACGTGCTGTAGTGCTCTCTAAAGGGAGGCAGATTGAGGAGGGGGATCTCTTTCTGCACGGGATAACAGTAAAATCGTTTCAAGAGAGGGTGGATAGTCAAGATGAAACTCTTGAACCATCTGAAACTGCAACGCAATCGGACGGGGCGGCGTCTATTGCAACTATTGCAGATATGGAGAGGCAGTTGATATTAAAGACATTAAAGCAGGTCTCTTACAACCGCACCAAAGCTGCGGAGCTCTTAGGGATAACAGTTAGAACCCTTCGCAATAAGATGAATGAATACCGCGACCTCGGCATCGATATGGAAGAGTGAGATTAACTATCAAAATTGTAAAGGATGCTCTCCAAAAGTATTATAATCCTTTACATGCTTTATATATATTTTACTAAAAGATTACAAAAATTACTTTGACACAAAAAATCTTTCACATTATTATTGCAGTATATTTTTTACATGGAGAAATCAGTATGAAAAAGTTACTTTTTATTGCGCTCTTCCTCTCTTTTGGTTTCAGCGCCTTCGCCCTCACCTTTGATGCGGGAGGCGGCACAATCAACGCGTATTCCAGCCTCCGTCTCTTCTGGCAGTATCAGAATATCGATATCGATAGAGATGCTGCCACCGCAGTAGACTACAACCGCGGCTCGCTGCCTATCGGTGCACAGTCCAACTCACGTCTCGGCTTTACCTTCGCTAAAGACAACTACGGCGCTCAGATTGAATTCGGCTTAAACCTTGTGGATGAGGGGAGTACCCTTCGTTTAGCAAACTTTAACTACGGCTTTACAGGGATAGGCAAATTTACCGTTGGTCTTCAACCCTCCCTTACTGGAACGGACAGCTTCTTTAGCCAGAAACTTAACTCCAATGTAAGAGGCGGCGATGACGGCGCATCTGGGATCGGCGGCTTAGCCACAGAGCGGCATGCGGCGATCACTTTTTCACTAGAAAAGAATCTGGCTTCTATCCAACTTATCCCAACCGCACTTTATACAAACGCTATTGATGCTGCAGGCACCAACGCCGCATATTCTAATACTTCCAACCAACAGCTTATTCCGATAATCTCACTCGGCTTTGACGGCTCTAAAGCTCTGGAAGTGCCTGTAAGAGTTGGGCTTACCTACGCTAACTTTACAGGAGTGGCTGATAACGCTACTAACCCTAAGGATGAAGAAACCTTTGATGTATCCGCTTTTATAGTCTCAGCGGTGGGCAACCCTACTTTCGGTCCTCTAACTGTTACTCTGGCAGGCTTTTACTCTTATAACGGCAATGTATTCGGCGAAGTGAAAGGTTGGGACGGTGGTTCATGGGGATCAGGTCTCAATGGTTCAGTTGGAGCAATAACAGGTTTCCAAAACAACGGCAAAGCGGGTGAAATCCGTGACATCAGAGCTTTCGGTGCAGCCGCTGAAGTTAAGTTCAAAGCGAGCGATACTATCACAGCGGTGCTTGGCGGCGGTTTTCAACAGTTCTCTTATGATAAGCACCAGATCGCTGACGAAGATATTGCCAACTTCGGAATCTATGCCAACTCTACCATTAAGCTGGGGAGTGTATTTTCCATCACCCCAGAGATTGACTACTTGAGCTTGGAAAGCACAGCGAATAATACCGCCAAAGGCACAGACAAACTCTCTGCAATCATTGTAGGAGCGCAGTTAAGGCTAGATATTTAACCAACCAATTTTCCCAAAAATCGGACGGTTTTCCACACATAAAGGGGGCTTAAAAGCCCCCTTCTGTGATTCCCCTTTATCCTAGCGCCTTTTGCGTTAGCAAAAGAGCAAGGTTTTAAGTGCAGGGGTGGATGTCTTCTGATTGTGTGCTAGCACACAATCAGAAGAAATGCGGACGGGGTAGTCTAAATCGCAAGCCGTAATTACGCGACCGCTGAAAATAAATTAGCGGGGTAATTAACCCCCTTTTTGCTCATGGTGTGAAAGGTAAAAGGATTACAAGCGGAGTTTTTAATCCTATCTATCCTTTAGAGCCTCTATCTCGGATATGCTAAGCTCTGTTATTTCTGGAATTAGGGATATATCAAACCCTTTTTTTAGCATTGCTCTAGCAGTATTCAGCTCTGCCTTTGATCTCTCCTTCAGCCCTTGAGACTATCATGCTGTGATCCCAATCGCCTAAAAACTTTCTGCGTGAACGAAATTTAGCCCGCTCATGCTCATCTTGGCTTATATGAACCAATACCTCATTAGCCATCTTTATC
>JAISNW010000224.1 GCA_031276055.1 Deferribacteraceae bacterium
CAGCACAAGATAAAACCATAATCCAATAAAGGTTAGGGTTTCATTGGAAAGAGAAACTACGATCATAGGGAAAATAGCTATAATCAGCGGCAAATAGATGAATTTTCCAGCTCTTTTCATAAAAACTGAAAAAGAGATAATAAATAGAGTTAAACTAAAAAAATAGTTGCTGACTCCTCCCATCCAGTAGAAAGTGTTATGAATATGGTTGCTGCAGGTAAATAGGAGAGCCAAAAGTGTAACCGCTATAAAGAGTTTCTGCCGTAAAACGAGATTAACTTTTGAAATAACAGTGAGATAGATAAAAGAAAAGCAGAAGAGGAGATAAATTAGAGCAGGTATTATTTTATAACTGGCAAGATTTTTTGGTGCAAGAAAGAGAGCATAGAGGAAATTGGCGGCAATTCTGCCATTTGCCTTTTTGTAACATTCTATACTTGCTTCAAGCGAACCTCTTAAAAGGTTAAAAAAGCCTCGTGTGCGCTCATGAAATAAGCCGTTATAGCTGGAATACAAATAATCGTCCGCAGATGGAAAGTTATAACGGTATAAATACAAGAGCGCTATCAGAGAAAAAAGTGAAAAAGCTGCGACGAGCACAGGGGTAAAATGTAAAGAAAAATTTTGAGCAAACTTATCTAAATACCTTTTATTCAAATAACCACCTAACTATCTGTATAGAAAAAACGTTGGTTTAAAAGCGGCAGCTTTTTACGGCGTTTTTTAAATTTTCATTTGCAATCAGAAAGGTTAATTAGTATAGTAAAATATGGTGTTTCAGCGGGTTTTGCTTATGTGCGGCGGCACCGCTTTTTTTTTGTTTTAGGTGGCTATTTTAAACCAACGTTTTTTCTATACAGATGATTAGGCAAGTTAAGTAATATTCCTATAATTCCCCTGCCCTAAAACAGCAAAAAATGATCTCTTGCAGTTAAACAAACTATCTGATATTGTTTTCTAAGCATCTCCTTTAGTGAGGTTATGGCGTAATGGTAATCAAGATAATTGGCGCTGCAGATACAGCGAAGGTTAGCGCCCTCTGCACCAATGCCTATCAGTGCATGCCCGAGGAGTTTTTTTTCGGCGGCGATTTCGCCAAAAACCCCTCAGTTGCCATTAAACATGATCGAGCAGTCGATGGGGATATACTTTTATCAATATCAGGCGATAATATGAGCGCAACTGCCATCTTTTACCCTCCTATAAACGGCGGAAAGATGCCCGCGGCGGATGCCCTTATAGACGCCTCCTTTTCTTCTCTTGAAGGGGTTAGACGTGAATTTCTTGTTCAGAGCGCATTTGAAAGGGGGTATAACGCCGCTGCCAGCGGGGTTATGGTTTTTGGCGTAGTTGTAGCTGTGGGCAGGCAGCCTGAACACGGTGTAAACGGTTCTGTTCAACTCTTTTTTGAAAAGCCGTCTAAAAACCCTGTGGTGGAAGAAGGGGGAAAGGCGTTCTTTAAGGAACTTCGAACCTACGTTAATGTGCGCAAAGATCAACTTCTCGCTCGAATCGTTGCACCTAAGATAGGTAGAGCAGGTTCTACCGTTACGGGAAATGTTATCCCTCAGATAGAGGGTAAACCCGCCGACTTCTCCGCAGGGGAGGGGATAAGAGCAAGCAGCAATGGGAGTGAATACTTCGCCCTCTATGATGGGCATGTTGTCTTTAAGTCCGGAGTTCTATCTGTATATGATACGATCACAGTGAATGGGAATGTTGACTTCAGCACAGGAAATATCACCTTTACAGGCACTATCCTAATAAAAGGGGATGTTTTAGGCGGTTTTATCGTAAAAGGGAAGGATATCCATGTAGAAGGAATCTGCTATGATGCAACCCTTGTTGCTGAAAACGATATATTCATTAAGACAGGGGTAAAATCCCGCAATAAATATTTTATAAATGCCGGAGGCAACGTTGAGGTTACCTATTGCGAAAATGCGGCGATTACCGCAAGAAAGAATATCCTCATTAAAAAATACTCCTTCAACAGTATTCTAAACGCGGGCGAAGCTGTAGAGGCGCAAGATCGCTCAACCATTACAGGCGGGGAGATACGCACCTTCTCCGGCGGCGTCTTTTATAATTTAGGCACCAAAGCAAACACCGCTATAACTATTATACTCGGTAAAAAGTATAATATGGATGAGAAACTCGCCCGCATCAAGGCTGAACGAGAGAGGCTCAACAAATCCCTTGAAAAGATTGAGGCAGTTCTAAGCGGAATAGACCTCTTCGACGAAACTGTTGCAAACAACCCTAAAGTCGTAAAACTCCTTGAAATGCAAACCTTGCTGACTAAACGTGTGGAGCTCTTTTCACGCCGCATTGAGTCTGTCATGAAAGAATCGGTATACCCTAACCCTTCTATAACTATAAATAACGAGATTCAGAGCGGAGTGAAACTGATCTTTTACGCCCAAGAGCTTATCGTTCGAGAAACCCAGAAGAAGGTGGTTTACACCTTCAATTCAGACACCCTTGAGCTAGAGTGCAAGCCTATTGCATAAAAAGCTAAAAACTCTCTCTTATAACCTGCTCCACCCGCTCTTTTAAGGTTTTTATCGGCATTAGAGGGATAAAGAGATCTAATTCCGCCCCTTTTGTTGAGCGGGTAACCCCCACCCGAACCGCCATGTAAAGAGCTTTCCCTTTAGCGCCTGTTGCCTTCTGAACGCTCTTTATTATAGCCCTATACTCATCTAAAGAGAGATGCTCTTGCTGCGCCGCGCTAATCTCTGATAAAAAGCACTCCAGCACAGATTTTGCAGCAGGAAGGGCTAAAACCTCCCGCGCTGCATCATCTAAAATCTGAGGAGGGTTGAAATATATAGCTGTTGCAGAGGTTATCTCTGAGATGGTCTCTAAACTGTCCCGAACGGAAGCAACAATTGAGGCAAGCCTAGCCGTGTCAAAGTTCGACGTAATATAACCCGCCCTGATTAGATGCGGCGCTGCAAGCTCTGTTATCTCTTTAATACTCCT
>JAISNW010000009.1 GCA_031276055.1 Deferribacteraceae bacterium
TTCGCCTTTTATGCTTGCATAAAAGAGAAAGGTATCCGTAAAGGGGTGACCGCCTTTCATTTATGAGTTTACGAATAAATGAAAGAATTGCGGGCGGGGTAATTATAAATCGCAAAATGCAACTACGCGATAGATGAAAATAAATAGACTTAGAAAACACAAAATCGATGCGGCGCTTAATTATCAACTTTTGCCTTTGCTCGTGTCTTTCATCCTTACCCTTCCAATTACCCCATCTGCAAATTTATTTTCAGCGGTCGCGTGGGTTGCAGCCTGTGATTTATAATTACCCCGTCTGCAATTCTTCCGATAACTCACAAGTTCGTTATCGGAAGGCAGACACCCCTTTACGGAGACCTTCGCTTTTCTCGTAAACTCAAAAACCAAAGGGCAAAGGGGAATTTAAGAGCGCAAGGGGTGGACGCCTTCCGATTATGCGCCGTGCGCATTAATCGGAAGAATAGCGGATGGGGTAGTCTAAATCGCAAAATGCAACTACGCGATAAATGAAAATAAATAGCTGACTTAGGTACTGTTGGGATATGCGTTTTTAAGTTCTATATCGATCTCATCAAGCCGATTAAGGTTAATCATTGACTCTCTCCAGAAAACCACGAATTTCATAATACAGGATATTATCATTTCACCTTCTGAAGTAAACTATTTTTAGGATATGTGAAAAGTTCTTAATAATTGCAATTTTTGAGCAATAGTGTTATAAGGGGTTTATGCGGCTTATACAGATATTGTTTATCTTTGTTGCAACTTTATCCTCTTTTGAGCTCTTCGGGGGTGAGGTTGCCTTTACAGGTAAAGCTAGAATCATTAAAGATAATGTGCGTTCTGCTATGGAGGCTTCGCGAGTCAACGCTCTGCTGGGCGGAGTCGGCAAGTATATGCGCTCTGTCATCCCTAATAACGATGTCACCATAACTGAAGAATACCTCATGTTTGTTGACAACTACACTATAGAAGCCCGCTGGCTTTCAGGTTCAACAGTCTATACCACCCTAAAGATAAATGTGAATGATCTGATCTCCGAAGAGATCGCTGTTTATTCTGCTAAGCAGCTTAATACGGCGGTTTTTCTCTTTTCGGGGCTACCGGACTATGTTCCTGACGGTGAAGTAAGAAGGTTGATAATGGGAGTTTTAGAGCGGAATCAATTTTCCACCTCCTATCAACCCGCTTTTGAAAGGGAGGTTATTGACCCTCAGAGCCGCCTTGATATTCAAGCGGCTCTTCAAGCCGTCACAGGCGCTCAATATATGTTTAACTTCAAATTCAACCTAACAGACTATGCAGCAGGGGAGTTTTGCCGCCTTCAGATAGACACAACCTATATCTCGTCAAAAAACTTAGATGTGGTTGTTCCTATCCTCCGCACAGAGCTTAAAGTTGAAGATAACGAGACTAAAAGCTGCATCGCATATTCTATAGAAACATCTTTAGAGAGTGTTATGCAGCACCTGCGCAAAAAGTTAATCCCGCTGCCCACACGGCAATTGGAATTGGTGCAATACCCTATAATCTTTAAGAATGTTACAGAGCTAAGAACGATAAACAATATAATCTCCACACTGGTGAAACGGAAAGTTTTAGCAGCCGCCAATATTGAAGAGTTTTTTGATGATGAGGCTGTCTTTTCTGTGGAAACCTACCTTCCCCCCCAAGAGCTTGCTAAACAGGTGGAAAAGCAGAAGTTTGACCATATACGCCGATTAAACCCGATAGACAACGGATTAGAGATAAGTATAGGAGCTCCTGAGGTTCTCCCTGAAGAACCGTTATATGAGGGGGAGTAGTGATAAACACCCTCTTAAACGCCATATCCCGCAAAAAACAGATACTAATCCTCACCCATAATAATCCGGATCCTGACGCCATGGCATCCGCACTCGGCTTAAAGTATATTATCCATAAGAAGATGAGAAAAAAGGTTGTTATTGCATATATGGGGGTTGTTGGGCGTTTAGAGAATAGAGAGCTTGTCAGGCAGTGCGGGATCGATATGTTCCTCTCCTTTGACTTAAACTTCAAAAGGTTTGATTACATCGTCCTTGTTGATACACAGCCGCAGGCAGGCAATGTATATATCCCCGATGGCTTTGCTGTAAACGCTGTAATAGACCACCACCTGATGAAAAAAAAGCTCAATAGGAAAGATGTCTTAACTGATATCCGCCCAGATTACGGAAGCTGCAGCACAATTATAACAGAATATATACAGAGTTTGCAGATAGAGCCTGATAAAAGTATAGCAACCGCCCTCTATTATGGAATCACCACCGATGCCATCGGGCAGGCTAGAGACGCCCACCAAGCAGATCAACTTATGCTCGGTTTTCTCTTTCCATATGTGGCGATAAATAAATTAAAGAGGATAGAAAACCCTGAACTTCCCAGGTATCACTTTAAGAATCTAAAACGCGCCATTGAAAATTCTATCATCCTAGATTTCCTCCTCTTCTGCGATCTAGGGGATGTGCGCAATGTCGATCTTATTGCAGAAACAGCGGATTATCTTACACGTATGAGGGAGGTGCGCTGCATATTCGTTATGGGGAAGTTGGATAATGTAGCTTACTTCTCCCTTAGGTATAAATCCACTAGGCGCACAGTTGGGCTTATAGCAATTAAGATAGTAAAGGGGATAGGCTACGGCGGCGGGCATGTAAAATCAGCAGGAGGGCAGATTCCGCTTGCAGGAAAGGTTTACGCCGATGTCGCCGCTCTGCTGAAAACTAGATTGATGAAGAACCTCTCCATTCCGCACGACACGGAAGGCAAGCCGATATAATAGAGCGGCAGGGGCGGTATATTGCAAGATAAAAGCGTTGCTCTTTGCGGGGTGTGCCCCCACAACTGCCGCATAAAACCGCACCAGAGGGGTGTTTGCAAAGCACGTATAAATATTGGCGGGCGGGTGGTTTCCGCCGCCTATGGCAAGATAACAGCATTAGCCCTTGATCCGATTGAAAAAAAACCGTTTGATTTTTTTTACCCAAACACCTTTATCCTCTCTATCGGGAGCTTTGGCTGCAATATGCACTGCCGTTTCTGTCAGAATTGGGAGATTTCAACTTCCGCGGGCGATGCGCTGATAAGAGAGTTCACCCCGCAAGAGCTTGTAGAGTATGCCCTCTCCCTTAAAGAGCGCGGCAATATTGGGCTTGCATATACTTACAACGAGCCGCTTATCAACTATGAATTTGTCTCTGATTGCGCTGTATCAGCGCGAAGATGCGGCTTGAAAAATGTGCTTGTCTCCAACGGATTTATGGATAGCGCCCTCTTTGCAGAATTTATCCCCCTTATGGATGCCGCTAATATCGATTTTAAGAGCGCCTCCTCTGAGTTTTATAAATTGCACGGAGGGGAGATAGAAACTGTCAAAGCCAATATAATAACCGCCGCCCGATACGTCCACCTAGAAACAACAACCCTAGTGATTGAAGGGGTAAATGATAAAGATGAAGAGATCGAAGAGATCGCACTCTTTCTATCTAAGGTAGATAGAGCCATCCCCTACCACCTCACGCCGTTTTACCCCCGATATAAGATGACCAACATTCCGCCGACCCGCCTAGAACGCCTGCAGGAGCTTAGACTCATCGCTAAAAAATATTTAGATAATGTGGTGTAATGCCTAGCGTCCAAGGCGCAGGATTATAAGAATAAAATGTTTGTTTAATTTTTGTAAATATCCATTGAACTATTTTATAAAATATATATTATGTATTAACTACTTTTTAGCATAATATAATATCTTTCAGGCAGTCAAACAAACCTGTTAGGATTTTATAACAATGTTAGATTATAGGGGGAAATATGAAGTTATCGTTCAGGGCGCGAATATGTCTTCCTATCATAGCTATTGTTGTTCTATCCTTCTTAGTCATGGGGATAGCCTTAAATGTCATCTTCAGCAGAGAGATTCTAAAGGCGGCGGTGGACGGCGCTTGGAATCTATCCTATAGATACGGCAACTTCATTAAAGGCAAGCTCGATGTGGCGTCAAATGTTGCACTGGCTGTATCAGACACTGCCGTTAGTCTAGCTGAAGAAGACGAAGGGGATAAAGCCTCCGCTGTCATCGATTATCTCACAAAAGTTATACAAGACAACCCTTCCGTGTTCAGCGTATGGACAGCGTACTCTGTAGATGCAGGTTTTGACGGAGAATTTGCG
>JAISNW010000212.1 GCA_031276055.1 Deferribacteraceae bacterium
CGCCGACTTGCTCAACGGCTGCGGCAGACGTTTCTGCGGTCTGCTCTGTCTGTTGTTCTTGCTCTTCTTGTTGTTGCTGCTCTTCTAAAAGTTCATCAATGTGGTCTTGCATCGCACTCTCCATCTATTCTCCATATAATTCTTGTAAAAGTTGGGTTATGATCTGGGCTGAATAGTTTACAACCGCTACCATCTTCTGATATTCCATCCGTTTAGGACCTATAACCCCCAACATCCCGATAACATCCCCATCCACTTCAAAAGAGCTTGTCACCACCCCCATATCTGATAGATATGAACTGCCTACTTCGCTGCCTACAAAGACCTGAACCCCCTTTGTGCGGATAAAGCGTTCTACAATCTCCGCGAGGCTCTTTTTCTCCTCAAGGGCGGCGAGAAGCCCTTTAAGTTTTTGGGCGTCTTGAAACTCGGGAAAGTTCAAGATATTAGCCGTGCCATCCAAAAAGATATTATCTACCGCCATATCTCTTTCTAAGTCAACAAGTTTAGCGGTTATCTCCCTTATAACAGCAGTTTGGCTGTCAACCTCCTGGCGCAGTATACTGTCCAGCTCTGCTAAACTAATCGTTTCCAAACGCTCGTTTAAGAAAGCTGCAATATCTGAAAGGGCCAACTCGCTCAACTGCAGCGGCAAGAGGATATTCTGAACTATCCCGCTCTTTGTTATTAATATTGCTAAAGCGGTATGTTTATTAATGCGGGTAAACTCAATATGCTTCACCTCCGCAGTATCAGTCTTAGGAGCCGCTACGAACCCGACCGCTTTTGTGAGCGCCCCCAACCGTTTAGAAAACTCTTTCATGAGGCTTCTAAGATTTGGGGGGGAAAAATCCAAACTCTCCTCAATATCTTTCACAGAGGCAGGATCAGGGGTATATACCGCTAGATGATCTATATAATAGCGGTATCCTAAATCTGTCGGCACCCTGCCGCTGGAAACATGGAGCTGCTCAAGATAGCCTTTCTCCTCTAAATCCCCCATGATGTTGCGGATGGTGGCGGGGCTTAGCTGCAACGGACCGATCTTTGATACATTCCTTGAACCGACAGGTTCGCTGTTATGTATATACTCGGTGATGATCGTTGCTAAAACTTGCTCTTCGCGCTCGTCCAAACCGCTCATCAATACTCCTTGAAAAGGGGCGTATTAGCACTCACCTTTGATGAGTGCTAATCATAAGATAGGTTAAGATAGAGCTTTTGTCAATAGGAGATTTTGCAAATAAAATCTGCCCTTTACTTTATCTACTTGCAAGTATAGTATAAATAGATGGATGCAGAGAATCCCCGCGGCGTGTAAAATGAGATGGAGTATTATGACAGGTAGGTTAAAGTTATGGCAGATGAATTAAAGGCAACTGCAACCTCCTCTTTTGGAACTAACGGGCGGATAAACCACGATTCTTCAAGATTCTATAACTCAAAGTTATATAAAGAGCTTGACAGGCAGGTTGAGACGGCGTTTGAAACAAACGCCTTTCCCGCTGAATACTTAAACACGATTATACACAATTCTTGTGTAAAGATGGCTGAACTGCCTGATAACTGCGTACATCTGATGATCACTTCCCCTCCTTACAACGTTTCAAAGGAGTATGATGAAGACCTCTCCTTAAAAGAATACTTAGACCTGCTGCATGATGCGTTTTCTGAAACGCATCGCGTCTTAGTTAATGGAGCTCGGGCGTGCATTAATGTGGCTAATCTAGGAAGAAGGCCGTATATCCCCCTCTCTGATTACATCTCAAAGATGATGATAGGGATAGGTTTTAATATGCGCGGGGAGATTATCTGGAACAAAGCCGCCAGCGCAAGCCCTTCAACTGCATGGGGGAGTTGGCGGAGTGCAGCCAACCCGATATTACGCGATGTGCATGAATATATCTTAATCTTCTCCAAAGGCTCTTATAAACGAGAACGAACCAGAGAGGAAAAGGCAGTTAAAAAAGATACTATTACAAAAGAGCAGTTCATAGAGTGGACAAAATCCATCTGGACTATGAATGCTGAAAGCGCCCGAAGGGTAGGGCACCCCGCCCCATTTCCAGAAGAGCTTCCATATAGATTAATTCAACTTTACTCTTTCGCGGGCGATATTGTATTAGATCCATTCATGGGAAGCGGCACTACCGCACTTTCTGCAATAAAATCTCAAAGAAATTATGTAGGCTATGATGTAAATAGAGATTATATAGCGCTAGCCAACGAACGGATTAAAAGCGCAATCAATAATATGCTGACATTGGAATCCTATCTATGATTCTGTCTTTTCAGCTGCTAAAGGCGGCTTTTTCCCTGTTTTTTCCAAGTATGCAGTCGCACGCGCTCTGAAAGGGATCATAATAAACCCCGATGCGATGTAGAGCATAAGGCAGACAAAGATACCTATGAAAGGTTGAAGCCCAACTAGAAAGATAATAAGAACTGCAAAAAAGATAATATAAAACTGCCTTATCCCAAAACGGAATTTCTTAAAACTATAATAGGGGATGGTGCTCACCATTAGAAATGCCAAGAGCACTACCATACCCAGCGAGATATTGGAGAGGATGCGGTTGTCTGTAATATTCAGGTGTTGAATGAATAGAACGCTGGAGGCTATCACAGCTGCCGCCGCAGGCACAGGCAGCCCCACAAAGAAAACGTTGCTGATGCGCTTCGTCTGCACGTTAAAGCGGGCAAGGCGCAATGCACTGCAAGCTACATACAAAAACATAACCATCATCCCAAGCTGTTTATGCGGCATAAACTGCCAATGATAAACAAGCACCGCAGGCGCAACCCCAAAAGATACCAGATCCGCCAGAGAATCTAGTTGAACTCCAAATTCGCTTGCGCCGTTTACAAGGCGCGCTACTTTGCCATCCAACCCGTCAAAAACCGCCGCTAAGAGGATCGCCCACGCCCCCGTCATAAACCGACCGTTCATTACAGAAACAAGGGCGAACATCCCCGCCAACATCCCTAGCAATGTTACTAGATTCGGCAGCACTATATTTCTATGCATAAAATTACCTCAAGTTATATTATATATCTATTATCCACCAATGCGGGACATCGTTCGAGAAAAACCATCTTTTGATTCAATAACAGGTCTCTTCTTCTTAACCGAGAGCGCACTGTGCACCCTCTGTATGAAGAGCTTTTTATCGCGCGCTCTTAAAGCATCTGCAACGGGAATTTCAATATCGGAGAGTAAACAGGGGCGGAGCTTGCCATCAGAGGTTAAACGGAGCTTATCGCACTTGTTGCAGAAGTGGTCGCTTATAGGGGTGATAAGCCCTATGAGGCAGCCGTCGGATAGGGTGTAATGCCGCGCAGGTCCTCCCCCTTCCACCTTAGAGGCTTCTGAAATTGAATATTGCTTGCCTATAACGTTAAGGATATCCCGCCCTGTGAAGATATCGCTCTCTTTCCAGTCGGGGCTGTTGCCTATAGGCATAAACTCTATAAATCTGAGGATAAGGTTGTTTTGAGCAGCAAATTTACAGAGCGGCAGAATCTCATCATCATTGAACCCTTTTATGATCACGGCGTTCAACTTTATCGGCGCAAAACCTAACTTGATAGCGCTATTTATACCTAAAAATACCTTTTCAATCTTGTCTGCGCCTGTGATATGTGCAAATCTCTCTTTATTGAGGGTGTCAAGAGAGATGTTCAACCTAT
>JAISNW010000040.1 GCA_031276055.1 Deferribacteraceae bacterium
CGCCGAAAATCCACCGACTATTTTTACTACGGCTCAAAATACCCCGAAAGAGAGGCAATAGGGCTAATGGAGGTTGTAGCGGGCGCGGATAGAGCTTTATTGAAGGGGTATTATGATAAGTGGTATACCGCAGCCAACTCTGCAATTATTATAGTAGGCAATATTGATGCGGCAGAGGTTGAAGAGAAGGTGAAAAGGTATTTTTCAACCTTAGCAAAAAAAGATACTCCCGAAAAGGCGGATAGCAGCATCCCTTTGCAAAATGGGGTGCGTTTCGGCATAGTAACCGACCCTGAACTCAATGATACATTCTTTTCTATCAATTTCTTTGTAGAAGAAGGGGAGATCACCACCTATAGAGAGCTAAAAAGATACATTTTGGAAGCGGGAGCGCTAAGTATGCTCAATAGACGTGTGGGCGGGGCTATCCTTGAAAAAGAGATAGACCTCTTAAGTTTTCGCGGCGCTAAAACCTCTTTAGATGACAACAACCTCTCTGTTTTGCGTTTTATAGTAAACTCAAAACCTGAAAGCATAGAAGAAGATTTTAAGACAGCCCTTATTGAGATAGAGCGGGCAAAGCGTTTTGGATTCACCGCTGAAGAGCTAAAAGAGTATACAGCAACTCAGAAAACCTTTATTGATAGAGCTGCATCGCCTGATTATAAATACCCTTCAGAAAGGTTTGCCGAAGCCATAGCAGATTATGACACAAACGGCGGACACTTCACAGAGTTTAGCCAAGATAAAGTTCTGCTGGACAAGATTTTCAGTGAAACAGAGATAGATGACTATAATAGGGCTTTTAATTCTCTTATAGAATCTAAAAGCGAGTTGGTTTTAATTACCGCTCCCGAAATGGAAAAGGGGAAGATTGCTTTCACAGAGGAGATTTTTAGCAGGATAAAAAATGAAACCGCCGCCATGCAGCTTGAACCTAGAAAGGCAGAGGCAGTTGTGGATAGTCTAATAGATGCTCTGCCTAAGGGCGGCGAGGTGCAAAGCCGCACAAAATATGAAAGCCTTAACGGAGAGCTTATAACCTACACAAACGGCGTCCGCCTCTTTATAAAGAAAAACCCTATAGATAGAGGGCATTTTGCTTTTTCAGCTAGAAAGCCGGGAGGACACTCTTCATTAAACAACAGCGATGCTCTCTATATTGATCTTCTGCCTCAGATAATCAGCGCAAGCGGATTTGAGAATATCACAAGGCGGCAGCTGCAGATATTAACCGCAGGCAGACAGGCTCGGGTTCAATTCAGGGTGGTTGAATATATGTTTGAATTAATGGGCGGCGGAGACAGTGAGGATCTGGAGATATTCTTCCAACTTTTATACAAATATTTCACTTCCGCCAATGTGGATGAAAATGCTTTTTCTGCAATTATAAAAGCCTCTGAAACCAACCTTGCAAACACCGAGAAAGATAGAATGACCGCATTTTTTCGAGACGCCGCCCGTGAGATGAACAATGGCAAATATCGGAGAAACTATCTGCTTAGCTCTGATCTTGCCTCGGTGGCGCCTGATGCTCTCTTAAAGTTATACAAAGATAACTTTGAAGATGCAGGGAATTTTATCTTTGTTTTATCAGGGGATTTAGATATAGATTTAACTGTGGAGTTAGGGCGGATATATCTAGGCGGCCTCGCTGAACCTGAAAAGAAAAGCGCCGCTTTATCCCGCGGTGTAAAGCTGAATAAACCTTTTGGAATAAAAGAGGGGAATGGAGACGTTGAAAAGAAATCTACTGTTCAGATAAGGTTTGATAATGATATAAAACCTTTTGAAAATGGGGAGTATGTCATAGCCTTAGCTAGAAGAATCCTCTACCAACGTATTAGAGAAAATATACGCGAAGATAAAGGCGGAGCATATTCAGTCAACGTTGCTGTCGGCTACTCAAAATATCCTGACGCCAGCTTTTTTGGGCGCATCTTTTTTACATGCGATCCCGAAAGGAAGGACGAGCTGATAAAAGAGATAAGAGCCATCCTTGATAAATTTGCAAAAGACGGAGTAAACGAAGATGAACTTGCAGTGGCAAAAGCTCAACAGACAGCCCTATATGAATCGGTGAAAGATGATAATTCTTTCTGGGCAAACGACATCTCCTACTGCATAACAGCGGGCGATAAACTTTTATCTGCCGACGAATATAAAGATTTAATCAACTCTATAACTCTAGCGAGTGTAAATAGAGCGGTATCTACTTTTATGGAAGGTATGCGGACATTTATAGCTGTTTACAACCCGGAGGATAAAAGATGAGGTTCAACGTTTTTATAACCTTATTTATAACGATATGCACTTGCGCATTTGCCGAGGATATAAAAACCCACGCCCTTTCTCTCACTGAGACGTTAAAATATGATGCTGATTTTAAGAATTTTGACTATGTAAATCCCGACGCCCCTAAAGGCGGAACTTTCAGGAGGGCTGTTATAGGCTCTTATGACAGCTTCAATCCATTTGCAGTTAAAGGGGTGAGTTTCCGCTCTTCATGGTATATGTATGATACCCTCCTTACTGCAAGCGCTGACGAACCTACCTCTTATTACGGGCTTTTAGCTGAAAGTATAGAGTATGACGACAACTTTTCTTGGGCGGTATTCAACCTTAGAGCGAACGCCCATTGGCATGACGGAGCGCCGATTACAGCAGAGGATGTAGTATTTACATTTAATAAGACTAGGGAGGCAAACCCTTTTTATAGAGAATATTACGCCCTAATAACTAAGGTGGAGGCTATCTCGCCGCATAAGGTTAAATTCACTTTCAGTCAAGCGGAAAAGAGTAGAGAACTCCCCCTTATTGCAGGGCAGATGACTATAATTCCCAAACACTACTGGGCTGGTAGAGATCTCTCTAAGTCTACTATGGAAGTTCCATTAGGCAGCGGTCCTTATAAGGTAAGCTCTTTTGAGATGGGCAAAAACGTTGTATTTGAGCGGGTAAAAGATTATTGGGGTAGAGATATTCCTGTAAATAAAGGGCTCTATAACTTCGATAAGATGAACTTTGAATATTTTAGAGATCAAACTGTAGCTTTTGAAGCTTTTAAGGCTGGGCATTTTGATCTCACATCTGAATACTCCGGAGCAAGGTGGGAGAAGGGCTATACGGGCAGATACTTTGACTTGGGGTTAATAAAAAAAGAGGAAATACTTGATAAAAGCCCTGAAGGTATGCTGGGAATCGCCCTAAACACCTCTGTAAAACCTCTTGACAATATAGATGTCCGCAAAGCGTTAAACTATGCCTTTGATTATGATTGGATAAATAAAAATATATACTATGGGCAGGAAAAGCGGCATGACAGCTACTTCTCAAACTCTGAGCTTGCTTGTGAACCTGTTCCGCCCTTAGAGGCTGCAGATGTTATTAAATCTGTAAAACCCGATGCAACCGAAGATCTGCTTAAAGCGCCGTTTTACCTGCCTGCAACTGACGGCAGCGGCAATAATAGAGAGAATCTTATAAAGGCGGTTAAACTCTTCGAAAAAGCGGGGTATCGACTGATTAAAGGGAAGATGACCGCCCCTGACGGCAAAAAACTCTCCCTTGAAATTACAACCTCATCAAAGGTTGTGGAAAATGAACTTTTATCTTTTCAGAAAACACTTGAACGGATTGGGATAGATTTTTTTATCCGCTTTCTTGATTCGGCGCAATATTTAGAAAAGGTAAGAAATAAAGACTATATGATGATCTATGTAAAAGTTAAGCAGTCGGCGTCCCCTGGCAACGAGCAGCGGAGCATGTGGGGTTCTGCAGCTGCAGATGAGGCAGGCAGCAGAAATTATGCAAGGGTAAAAGACCCCGCCATCGATAAACTGATTGATATGATAGTAAGCGCGCAGGATAGGCGCTCGCTTATAACCTACACCAAAGCGTTGGATCGCATCCTGCTTGAAGGATGGTATTTTATCCCAGCAGGGTATACAGATAGATACCGTATAGCTTATTGGGATAAGTTCGGTTTTCCTGAAAAGAGGCCATCCTATAGTGTGGCGTTAGATAGTTGGTGGATAGATAACCAAAGACAGAAAAAGATAGATGCGCGGCTACATCCTTAAACGTTTATCTCTCATAATCCCAACTATTTTAGGGATTATCACCTTAAATTTTTTTCTTGTGCAGCTAGCCCCCGGTGGACCGCTTGAAACTTTAATCGCTCGTAAAGCAGGGGTGGAAGTGAGTGCAGAGGAACGTCTTACGCGTCAAGATCAAAAAGCTTCGGATATCTCTGATGATAGGGATAACAGCTATTCCCGCGAAAATATATCTCAAGAGCTCATGCAAGAGTTGAAAAAGCTCTATGGTTTTGACAAGCCGATAGGGATTCGCTACCTTTTAATGATAAAAAATTTTTTAACCCTTGACTTTGGAGAGAGTTTTTTTAGAGATAAGAGCGTTTTAACCCTAATCAAGGAAAAACTCCCTGTTTCAATCTCTCTAGGGGTGTGGACTACCATCTTAGTATATATGGTAAGTATTCCATTGGGGATAAAAAAGGCTGTAAAAAATGGTTCTGGTTTTGATATTTGGAGCTCTTTTTTTATAATTATAGGGAGCGCTATTCCGGTATTTCTTTTTGCGGTGGTGCTCATTATATTTTTTGCGGGAGGGAATTATTTTGCTTGGTTTCCGCTAAGGGGGCTTGTATCCGAAGGTTTTGCGGAAATGGGTTTGTGGCAAAAGATATGCGATTACCTTTGGCATATGTGCTTGCCCGTATTCTCAATGCTTATAGGGGGTTTTGCCTCTTTAACAATGCTTACGAAGAATTCGTTTATAGACGAACTCGCAAAACAATATGTAACCACGGCAAGGGCAAAGGGTATAACAGAGAAGAGGGTTTTATACGGGCATGTGTTTCGCAATTCAATGCTGATTGTTATATCAGGCTTTCCGGCGGCTTTTATATCCATGTTTTTTACAGGTTCGCTTTTAATTGAGGTAATTTTTTCCCTTGACGGGCT
>JAISNW010000055.1 GCA_031276055.1 Deferribacteraceae bacterium
GAGGCGGATGTGCTGAAAACGGAGATTGGAGCGCTCTTTGAAGATAGGGCGGTAGTGGTGGGAAACCTCCCTTACAATATATCTATCAAGATATTTGAGCGCTGCACAAACTATATCCGCTCTTTTAAGCGGCTGGTCTTTATGTTTCAGAAAGAAGCAGCGGATAGATTGATTGCAGAGCCCGGAGGGAAGATATATTCATCGCTCTCGGTGTATGCAGCATATCATTATGAGATAAAAAAGGTATGTAGGATAGGCGGCGGAAACTTCTTCCCAAAAACTAAGGCATCATCTTCAGTGTTGGAATTTACTCCGCATGAGAGGCGGCTTTTGCCGCCTGAGCAGGAAGACGGTTTTTTTGATTTTGTTAGAAGCTGCTTTCGCCTCAAACGGAAAACCTTGAGAAATAACACGTCATTTACTGCGGACAGCTTGAAAGAGCTCGGTTTTTCAGAGAGTGTGCGGGCTGAACAGCTTAGCATAGCGGATTTTATTAGATTGTATAGAGAGCTTAAAATATGAGCGCTTATCAGTATAACACCCCCCTATCTGATATCAGCTTTGCAGCGACAGACACTGAAACTACCAATACTCCGCACGGATTAAGGTTGGTGGAGCTGGCCTCCGTTATGGTTTTGCCCGGCTTTCGCGTAGATTTCCCCAATGCTTTTCAAACCTTAATAAATTCAGGGCATCCTGTGGATAAATTCTCCCTCTCGGTGCACGGCGTCACTGATCAGATGCTTGAGAGCGCTCCGGATGAGGCAGAGGCTATAGCGGAGTTTGCAAAATTTATGGACGGAGCAATATTTGCCGCGCATAACCTCAACTTTGATCTTAGTCTAACGGCGTCTGCTTTTCAGAGGAATAATATCCCCTCCCCGCTGCAATACTGTTTAGATACAGTCAAACTTTCTAAACTCCTATATCCTTGCCTTCCTAACCACTCTTTAGATACATTGATAGCGGCTTTTTCTCTAACACCTATGCGGAGCGTGCGGCATAGAGCCTTATTTGATGCGGATGCAGCCGCCCTCCTGCTGGTGAAGATTCTTACAGATTTATCAGCTTCAGGGATAAAAACTTTAGGCGATCTCTTCGCCTTTATTCAGAGGTAAAAATTTATGCAGAGCGCCAACTCGCCATTTTTAACCGACACCCACGCCCACCTGCACTTCTCGCCGTTATCGGCGGATATTGAGGGGGTATTAGAGCGGGCGGTGAAAAATGGGGTAAAACGGATTATAAATATAGGCACAAGCCTTGAAGATAGTCGAAAAGCGGTGGACATTGCCGAAAAATACTGCGGAATCTACGCCGCGGTTGGAACGCACCCCCATGATGCAGAAAGGTTCACCCACCGCGATATCGCTAAATTTGAGGAGCTTTTATCTTCTCCAAAGGCGCTTGCGGTAGGCGAAGTAGGGCTTGATTTCTATAGAAACCTAAGCTCTCCTAAGGTGCAGGAAGAGGTTTTTTCCGTCATGGTGGATATTGCCTCCGCCCGCAAAACTCCGCTTATAATCCATTCAAGGCAAGCCGCTGAAGATACTGCAAGAGTTTTAAGAGGGGTGGAGGAATCTATCCCTATAATACTGCACTGTTTTGACGGTTCAGAAGAGCTGATAGATTTCGGGCTTAGCCGCAAAAATCTGTTCTTCTCTTTTGCGGGCAACCTCACCTACAAAAAAGCCGAAAAGATAGCCAACTCCCTATCAGTGATAGCTTTAGATAGAGTTCTTATAGAGACGGATTCTCCCTACCTAGCGCCGCAGCCGTTGCGAGGTAAAGACAACGAGCCCTCTTTCATTGTCAACACAGCTGGCTTTCTTGCAGAGAAAAAAGGGGTCTCCTATAACGATCTAGCGCTTATCTTAGAAGACAACCTTATTAAGATATTTGGCGAGCTTGAGAAGATTAGCGGTTGATAAACGCTCTTTCAAAAAAAGAACTCCCGCTGCCTTAGTTTTGGTTGACTTTCTTTTTGGCTGGTATTAATATCTATAGGCGCGCTATTTAGCCGTGTAAGTTAGTTGCTGGAGGCGGTAACATGCGTAAAATAAGAGGTTTTTCTCTGGTTGAACTCACCATAGTTCTAATCATAGTCGGCATAATAATCGCTATGTTCATGGGCGGTATAAGTTTTATGGAGAAAGCCCGCATAAAAACTGAGCTTGGAAAGCTGACAAAGTTCTCTTCGGCTATGACCACATATTATACACAGAATGCCGCTGTTCCAAAAACTATCGATGCATCCTGGGGGCCAATGCCTATTTCGCAAGTTTACGAACCTACAGATTTTGAAGATTTCGGCTTAACCCGCGAAGATTTCCGCTCCAGCTATCAAGTCAACAAAAAAGATGCATCCTACCTTATATCCAGCTGCTGGCTTCGTTATACAGGCAACTCCCCTGACCGCAGGTTTTATTATGAAGACAATGCCACTGAAGTGGCGGCAGGCAACTTTTCTCATACAGTGTGCATATATTTTGATCAATTTTACGCGCGTTTCATCTGCAACCTTGAAAAATCCATTGATGACAAGCTCACATATAGAAGCGACGGTTTGAGTTGGGACGATAAGGAAGTTGACGGCGCAGAAAATGACAGCTTTGACAACGTTAGCTGCGATGCTATCGGTGATAATGCGACCAATTACGCCTATAAGATATTCCAATATTAATGCAGGCTAGCTTTGAGGATGCCCGCTATGCCGAAGAGTTTATAAAGACTGTTCCGCATGGAGTTACAGTCTTTGGTTCAGCTAGGGAGATGGAAAACTCCCTATACTATAAGCGTGCGTATTCATTGGGGAAGCTGCTTGCAGAGAGGAATATAGCTGTTATCACCGGCGGCGGTCCTGGCATTATGCAAGCTGCCAACCACGGAGCGCACGATGCAAGAGGGGTCTCTGTCGGCATTAATATTAACCTCCCCTTTGAACAGGATAAAAACTGTTTCACCACAAAGAATATCACCGTTAAAACCTTTTCGTTGCGAAAACATCTATTTGTAACTCTTAGCGCCGCCTATGCAGTTTTTCCCGGCGGTTTTGGAACGCTGGATGAATTTGCGGAGATAATCACCCTTGTGCAGACGGAGAAGATACCGCCTATTCCTATAGCGCTATGTGGAAAGAGTTTCTGGGAAGGTCTTTTAAGGTGGTTTGAGCAGTTGAAAGGGTATAACTATATCTCACCAAAAGACATGAGCATCTTTACCATAATGGAAGAGCCTGTTGAAATTGCAGATTATCTCTCTGACTGTTTAGATAGCGATAAAGGGATAGATTGCAAGTAGTTTATTCATTGCTGTCTGGATCTCGATCTCGATCCAGATTCGCCCCTAATAATTTTTTAATCTCAACGCCTTTACGAACCGTTTTTCTGCCAAGCAGAACTAGGAAGACCGCGCCGCCGATAAAGCCTGCCAAAAACAAGACAACCGCGCCTATAAAGAGCGGAGCAGCAACTTCATAGCCAAAAAAGCGGCTGACGGCAGAACCTAGCAAAAATATTATAAGGGCGATTAAACTGACTAAGAAGATAAAAAACGCCGCCTTTACACGAAAGATATGGCTCTGTATCGCTTGAAAAGCAGTTCTAATTCTAATTATCGGCATAAAAACTACTTTGAATATGGTTAATAAACGCCGCATATGGACCTCGTTATATAAAAATATAAAATATCAAGAGAAAAAGCCCAGCGCCCCCGCAGATAAAAGGAGGGCGAATATTAAAACATTGCGCCCCGCCTCCGCCAAAAGAGGGTTCAGCTCCAGCCCATCGCGTTTATTTAACTTTACCCAACTGGCTGCCGTCAAGGCGAAAAAGGCGAGGTATATAATTATAAAGAACCGAGAGAATTGCTGCAAGGCGTAAAATGCTATAGAGAAAGCTATAATAATATTGCCTAAAAAGAGGGCTGCTCCAAATCTCCTTCCAAAGAGAACTATAGAAGTATTCTTCCCGCTGAGGGCATCCTCTCTGTAATCTCTATAATTATTCACTAGGAGGATGTTGTCTGCCATTAGCCCGAGAGAGAGCGAAATTAAAACCGCCTGAATACTAACCCCGCCTGTCACGGCGTAATAGGTGAATATTACCGGAATGAGCCCGTAAAATATGACAACGCATATATCCCCTAAACCGTGATACGCCAGAGGGTAAGGTCCTGCCGAGTAAGCAAGGGCTGCTGTGCAGATAAGAACTCCTACCGCTAAGAGCCAAAACCCCCGTTCATATGCGATAATAACACCAAAAGCTGCTGTAAGCGCCAGCATAAATACAATTCCCGCCCGCATCTCGCGGGGGGTTATCTCCCCCATTGCCACAGCCCTTTTAGGGCCTAACCTTGTTGGGCTGTCCGCCCCTTTTTTCCAGTCAAAATAGTCGTTGGCGAAGTTAGAGGCTGTCTGAGCTGATAGGGCAACCCCTAAACAAGCAAAAAGGATAATAATGCTAGTGAACCCGTCTTTATAAGCAAGAGAGTATGCAATAATAACAGGAGAGATGGACGCGGGGAGAGTTTTTGGGCGCGCCGCAGAAAACCACCTTTTCATAAGCGCCTCCTAATTTTTGAGATATATGGTCACTATAGTGTATTGACCCAGCTTTGAATCCACTTCAACCCGCCCGTCATGCTCTTTTATAACGCGGTAGACTATAGCAAGCCCCATCCCTGTGCCTGTGAATTCATTTTTTACATTAGAGCCTCTGAAAAAGCGGGAAAAAACTTTTTTGAGCTCATCTTGAGGAATCCCTACCCCGCTGTCTTTCACCCAGAGTTTAACTTCGCCGCCTAAATTTTCATACCCCGCCTCTATAACCCCATGCGGATAAGAGTATTTCACAGAGTTGCCTATAATATTGGAGAGCACAAAATGGAAAGATTCGCCGTCAACCTGAATTGCATCTTCTTGACCTATAAGAAGGTTTACTTCCAACTGCTTGTTGTGTATATCTTGTTCGTATATATCTATAATGCTCTTTACAAAATCCTTAAACTTTATCGGTATCTTATGGTAGGTATGCTGCCCATGTTCAAGGCGGCTCATAGTGATTATATCGTTGAACATGCTGCTTATGGCGGCTATATTGCGTTTTAGAGCGGCAATAAAGCGGGCTTTGCCTACAGCATCGTTCATTAAACGTTGGTCATCAAGCAATTCAGAATATGACAAAATTTTAGTTAGAGGGGTTCTTATCTCATGGGCGATAGAATCTAGAAGATCGGTTTTCAACTGATTTAGGGTGTCAAGCTGCTCATTTTTAACCTTTAACTCGTCTACAAGGGAGATATATTTTTCAACTGTCTCAGAAAGTTTTGATTTTAGGTGTTCTTCATTGCGGAATATCTGCTCGCTCATAGTGTCAAACGCTTGAGAGAGTTCATCTATCTCATCGCCCGTTTTGATATTTGTTTTAACTCCATATTCACCCGCCCTTAGCTTGCCTGCGGCTTGAGTTAATATCTGTATAGGGGAGATGACGAGGCGGAAAAGGAGGTAGCTTACCACCGAGAGGATAACCAGCAGCCCGAGCCCAACTGTGAATATTAGAGTGTAGTTGTTGGCGGTTATAGTTTTAGTAACATCGTCAAGAGGCACCATAATAGAGATTACTCCACGAAACGCCCCTTCAGTGTAGCCTTGGCTGCTATGGCACTGCATACAGGAAGAATTTATATGAAGCGGCGCAGCGTATTGATAAACATTGCCTAGAGCGCTGTCTTCGCCTATCTCATGATATTCAGCAAGCCCCCCCTTTATTGCGGCAATCGCCCGCTCTTCAAATGGGGTGGGGGTGTTTTCAACATTCACTAGAATATCGCTGGAGATGCCAAAACGAAAACCTGCCATATAATCGGCATAACGGGCGAGCTCTTTTGTCGCCACAGCAGGGACTGGTTCTATCCTGTCGCGGTTTTCAGATACCCATTGGCGGGTAACAACGATCATCTGAAAGATCGTCAAAGCCCTAGTTTTAGCAAGCATTTCAATCTGTTTTTGCTGGTTTGCAATGATTAATCCGGTGGCAGGCAATATGATGAGCACCACCGCAAAAGCGATAAGGATTACCACTTTAGAGGTGAGCTTTAATTTCACGCTCCGCCCTTAATCTTATAGCCTGTTCCAGAGACGGTCTTTATAATTTCAGGATTTTTGGGGTTTACCTCTATCTTCTGTCTGAGGTTCTGGATGTGCACATCTAGGCTGCGCGACCAACGATAGAGGGTGTCGTTGCCCCAAAGCTCTTCAATAATTTTATCCCTAGATAAAAGCTGCCCCTGATTTTTGCTGAAATAAGCCAATAACTCGTACTCTTTCGGCGTAAGTTTTATAGGAACATCGCCTATATATATCTGCCTTTTGCCGATATTTATAGTGATGTGGTGGAAGTTATAGCTTTCATCGCTTGACGCCCCATCAGTTCTTTCCACCCTTCGCAAGATAGCGTTTATTCGAGCAAGCAGCTCCATGTTTTCAAAAGGCTTAGAAACATAATCATCTGCACCATAATCCAGCCCGATTACTTTGTCTAAAACAGAATCCCGCGCTGAAAGGATGATGATGGGGATATTTGTTTCAGAGTGGATAATTCGGCATATCTGCTGCCCGCTGACATCCGGCAGCCCTATATCAAGGATCACTAGATCAATATGACTGTTTCGGATAATATCCAACCCCTGCATCCCTATATTTGCAGTAAGCACTTCAAACCCTTCCAACTTCAGAAAGAGTTCAACAAGTTCGCATATCTCCTTATCATCATCAATTACTAGTATCCTTTTCCCCATAGAGCTGCCCCTTTTAGCATCAATTCAGTTATTCAAGCAATGGGAGCGGATCGACCGCCGCTCCAAATATTGAGATTCCTAGGTGCAGATGCGGTCCGGTAACCCTCCCAGTAGCGCCGACTCTGCCTATGAGCTCCCCCTTTTCAACAAGATCCCCTACATTTACTCCAATCTCCGAAAGGTGCATATATATGGAGGATAGCCCTAAGCCGTGATCTATAATGATGGTCTTGCCTCCAAAATAAAAATCCCCCATCGCACTAACCGTTCCCGTTTCAACTGCCTTAACCTCTGAACCGACCGCTCCCGCAAAATCAAGCCCAGAGTGTCTGCTGCGCGGTTCGCCGTTAAAAACCCTTAATACTCCGAAGGGGCTTCTAAGCGGAGAGCTCCTCGGACGCGCAAGAGGGATGTTCCAGCGCCTCTCTGAAGAGACCATCTTTAGAACCGAAGAGATAATCCCCTGTTCATAGCTTATCTGCTCCAAAGTTTCTTGCGAGATATGTACAAACTTAGGGTCAACCTTTAAGCTCTCCTTCTCATACTCCTTTTCA
>JAISNW010000113.1 GCA_031276055.1 Deferribacteraceae bacterium
CAACGTTTCAAGCCCCACCGTAGGCAGATCAAAGCGGTAGTCTTGCTCGGGCTTTGCCACTTTGACAAAGGTATACCCCCCCCTTGCATAGCCTGCACCACGCTTGATCGTTTCGTTGGTGCCGTCTATAGCTTCCACAGCTAAGACTGTTCTATTTTTCACCACGATAGACTGCCCTATATCAAGGGCTGCCACCGCTTTCATCTTCTGAAATCCAAAGGCGATATCTTCCCACTGCTTTTTAGAAGGTTTATGTTTTGAATATAAACCCTCTTTAGCTGCAAGGTGGGAGAGCACATCCCGCTGAGAATAGATGCTCACCCCTAACTTTTTAATCTCTTCAATAATAGCGAGCATTAGTGTGTCTTCCTGTCGATCTTTCAACTTTGCCAGCATAGAGAGGGCTTTAATATCAAACCTAAGATTCGCCTCTAAAATTGAGCGGTCGATCTTTCCAATAAAGAGAACAGCATCTGCTGTAATGCTCTTTAGATATTTTAATATCTTTCCCACCTGGGCTATGCTGAAAACTTGAACATCATCTGTCAGGGTTGAGAAATCCATAGCGATCTGTTCTGTGAAGGCGACCACAGCAACGCTCTCCCCCCTCTCCTGCAACTTTTTCACAGCCTCATACGGCAGCTTGCCCATACCTGCTAATACAACAGTTTTCATATCGTCTATCTATCTATTAAGTCTATCAGTTAATGACTGTTTCGCCATAGGCGCCGCTGCGCAGCAGAGAATCAATTGTGAGGGCTAGCTTTAGTGAGGCTAGATCGTGCTCGGGGGTGGTCATCCTATCAGAAGTTCGCGCTATACAGCTTAAAAAGTGTTTGATCTCGGCTTTAAGGGCGTTCTCTTTATAGACAAAGAGCCTCTCTTGAACAAACTCGTTTTTATATGTCAACTCTTTGTTTCCGATTATCTGGGCGGTCTGCCAGTTGCGTGTGATATTTATATCCTGAGTGGTATAATCAAGAACGATGAGGGCATCCGCCTGTGTAACGTATAAGAAACGCTCTTTGGTCTGGTTTACCCGCCCTGAGATAATATGCGCAGAGAGCTTGCCGCCGAAGAAGATATTAACAGAGGCATAGTCTGCAAGTTTAGAATTTACTGGAGTTCCCATAGCCTGCACCGCTTGAGCCTTTCCGCCGATAGATGCGGCGATGTCTATATCGTGGATCATAAGGTCTAAAACGATGCTGTCATTTCTAAAGTTTGGGTTAAATGGCCCCACTCTGCGCGCTTCAAAGAGGATAGGGTCATTCACTATCTTTTTAAGCTCCATAACAGCCCCGTTAAACCTTTCCACATGCCCTACATTTAAGACTAACCCTCTTTTTGCGGCAATTTCAAAGAGCTCTTCCGCCTCGCAATAATCTGTTGTGATCGGTTTTTCCACTAGCACATGCTTTCCTGCGTTTAGGCATGTTTTAGCTATCTCATAGTGAAACGTTGTGGGGGCTGCAATTGTGACTGCATCCACAAGAGGCAGAAGATCTCTATAATCTGTAAAAAAAGGGGTGTTTGGGGCAGCCTCTGAACGCGAAGGGAGAGCGTCGCAGACGCCCCCAACGCTTAATCCGTTTATCTCGTCATAGAGATTAAGGTGGTAAAACCCCATCTTCCCTAAGCCTATCAACCCCATCTTTATCATCTTTTCAGCCCTTTCTTATAACTGAGCGGACAGAGCCTTTGCAGGATTCTCGAAAGATTTTAATCTCATCATACTGCACAAGCTCTGCAAGGCGCTCATGAGCAACGTTCACTGTAATGCTCCTATCTAAAAAGATCTTCAACGCTTTTTTAAGCTCCGAGCGCACTTGAGCAGAAACACCGCTGCGCCTGAGCCCAACCACATTTAACCCCTCTATCTTATCATCATAGATAGTGCAGTAGGCGGGCACATCTCTACTAATTCTGGAAAGGGCGGATATCATAGCCAGCTTTCCTATCCGAACAAATTGATGCACCCCCAAAATCCCCGAAAAGACGGCATTATCGTCAACCTGCACATGCCCCGAGAGGGATGCGCCGTTCGCCATAATTATATTATTGCCTAGTTTACAATCATGAGCGATATGCACATTCGCCATTAGATAGCAGTTATCCCCTATCTGCGTCACCTTGTCGGCTTTAACAGTGGCGCGGTGTATTGTAACAAATTCCCGTATGATATTATTTCTGCCTATCTTAACATAGGTCTCTTCGCCTTTATATCCTATATCTTGAGGAGCGCAGCCTATACAGGCGCAAGGGAATATCTCCGTTGCTTCGCCTATCTCTGTATTTCTCTCTATAACGGCGTGAACGCCTATTTTAACATGATCGTGGATATGCGAACCCGCTCCGATATATGCAAAAGCTCCAATCTGTGCAAGGGGGCTGACAACGGCTGAATCTTCTATAACAGCGGTAGGGTGGATCACTTATCAACCACATTTATAAGGGCGGTAAACTTCGCCTCGCACGTTGTCTCCCCTTCTACAGAGGCGTTCGCCTCCACCCACCAAAAATTCTTTTTCTTCTTTATGAGCTTTGTAAAAAGCAAGAGTTGATCACCTGGTGTTACTATCTTGCGAAAACGAACAGAGTCCAATCCTAAAAAGAGGGGGTCAACCCTTTTATCTGCACCGCTTAATTCATCATAGGCTAAAAAGACGCTCCCTTGCGCCAACGCTTCAATCTGCAGCACACCTGGCATAACAGGCGCCGCAGGGAAGTGCCCATTAAAAAACTCTTCATTGGCGGTAACATTTTTTATAGCCGACACCTGCTCTGCGGAGTAATCAAGCACCCTATCCACAAGGAGAAAAGGGTAGCGGTGCGGGAGGAACTCTTTAATTTCCTTAATTGTCAGAACTCTTTTTTCCTGCATTATGCATCCCTAGCTTTTTTTCAATATCCGCCACCCGCCTTTTAAGCTCGGGCAACGTCGGAGCAGCGGCAGTTTGGCGCATCCAGAGCTTTGCTTCTACAGCGGGCGCTCCGCCGTAAGCGCCCTTCTTCGAGATATTTTTATGAACCCCTGCTTTTGCGGCAAAAGATGTGAAAGAGGCTATCTTAGCATGATCAGCTATGCCTGCCTGCCCGCCGAAAAAGACATAATCGCCGATCTCTGTTGAACCGCCGATCCCGCATTGAGCAGCAATAAGGCAGTGGCAGCCGATCTTAACATTATGCCCCACCTGAACTAGATTGTCTATCTTCGTGCCGCTGCCTATAACTGTTGAACCCACAGCAGCACGGTCAATCGCGGTATTCGCACCTATCTCTACAGAATCGCCTATAACAACATTGCCGCGCTGGGGTATCTTTTTATGGACTTTCCCAGGCACAAAACCGAACCCGTCTGAACCTATGACAACCCCGCTGTGAATTATAACATCATCGCCTATCTGTGAGTCTTCATATATAGTAACATTAGGGTAGATAAGGCAATTTTTACCGATGCGGACTCTGCGCCCAAGATATACCCCTGCAGATATTACAGCGCCTGAACCT
>JAISNW010000142.1 GCA_031276055.1 Deferribacteraceae bacterium
TAAATAAACCCTTTCTGTTTGCATATTCCGGCGGAGAATTCGCCCCGATTAGCGAAAAAACTGGGCGGCGCACTAATGCGTTTCTAAATGCAAGCATTGTAGGGTGTTTTTTTAGATAACCCTTAGTTTAATACAAGTTTTAACGTAAGCATTAAGGAATATAAATATGATAAGGCTTCTTACAGCGCATACCTCGGAGATTGAAGACGAGTCTTTAGCTCTTGAGGAACTCTCGCAAAAGCTCGATCTCAAAAATAAGCTGTTAAAAAATTCCTTTGCGTTGGTATACCGCAATAAATATTTTTCAGATGAATCTTTTTTTAACAAACTTGCCGACCTTCTTAAAATGGAAGTGGTTGTTATAACCACAATTCTTTCAGCCACAGGCGGCGATAGCGGCGGAGCCGCCCTCTCTGTTTCTGTGCTCACCAGCGATAATGTTAAATTTATATCAGGCTTTTCTGAATACGCCGACAACCCCTCTGATATAGCAGATTTGTATACTCAGTTGGCTGAACAAGCTGCTCCTAAGGCAATCTTTGTTTTTTCAACCGCTTCTTACAATATAAACGGTTCTGAACAGGTTAATATCATTGATAGTGCAAGCGGAGGGCTGCCTATCTTCGGTTCGGTCTCTTATAACTTTCCGCACGAGGAGTGCGGGATATTTTGCAACGGCGCTTTTCGTAAAGACTGCTTCTTTTTACTCTTGCTCTGCGGAGATTTTGAGGTTTCATTCTCTTGTTCGGTTACACCTGTTACCAAATTTTTAGAGAAAGACCTAGTTATAACAAAAGCGGCTGGATGCATCCTAAAAGAGCTCAACGGCAAACCTGCAGCGCACTGCCTAAAAGATGCAGGGATACTATATGATGGCATGCAGCCTCTATCTCTTGCCACCCTCCCCCTCTGTTCCGCAAACAACGGCGGCTTGCAAAATATCTGGATTATCTCCAATGTTTATGACAACGGAGATATTCGCTGCAGAACAGAGTTAATAGAAGGCGCAACAGTCTCTGTCGGTTTTTTCGAGCAGCACAATGTATTAAACTCACTTCTTGCCTTTTTAGAAGAGAATATCATCGGTAGAGATGAGAGCTTTATTATCTTTTCCTGTGCAGTGCGCAGTATTACATTAGGGCTTGATTACGAAACAGAGGCGGATTGCCTCTATCAGAAACTAAGCTCCCCGTACCTTTTTGCATATTCCGCGGGTGAATACTGCCGCCTGCCCAACGGCAACAACTATTTAACAGCATCTATAGTATCCTGCGGGTTTAGAGAGAGTTGACTGTATGATAAGATTGCTTACAGCGCATACTACAGAGATTGAAGACGAGGATTTAGCCCTTGAGGAGTTAGAGCGCAAACTCGATCTCAAGAATAGGCTGTTAAAAAATTCCTTTGCCTTAGTATTTCGCAACAAATATTTTTCAGACGAAACTTTTTATAATAGCCTTGCAGCGATGCTAAAGATAGAGTTTGTTGTTGCATCCACTATCCTTTCAGCTACGGACGGCGCCAGCGGCGGCGCCTCTCTCTCTATTTCTGTGCTCACCAGCGATAATGTTAAATTTATATCAGGCTTTTCTGAATATCCATCAACCCCCACAGATATAGCGGACTTATACCACCGGTTGGCTGAACAAGCGCCTCCGAAAGCAATATTCCTTTTTCATACTCTTCCGTATGATATCAACGGTTCGGAGCAGGTGAAAATTCTTGATGAGATAAGCGGCGGGCTGCCTATCTTCGGTTCGGTCTCTTATGATCCGCCCGATGAAGAACGTGGGATATTTTACAACGGCGCATTCCGCAAAAATTGCCTCTTTATGCTGCTCTCCAGCGGAGATTTTGAACTCTCGCTCTCTTACCTTACTACTCCGATTGCCAAAATTTTAGAAAAAGATTTAGTTATAACAAAAGCTGAAGGCGCTGTTCTAAAAGAACTCAACGGCAAGCCTGCGGTGCAATATCTTAAAGACGCCGGTATTATCTGCGATGGGATGAACCCCATTGCTCTCACAATAATGCCCCTCTGCTCTGCAAATAATGGACATGGGCGGCGCATCTGGGTTATGGTGGGCGTCTGCGATAACGGAGATATTCTTTGCGGAACAGAGCTAACTCAAGGCGAAGTTGTATCTATAGGGCTCTTTGAACAGCATATAGTATTGAACTCCCTTGTTGCCTTCCTAGAGGAAAATGTTATTGGCAAAAAGGAGAGTTTTTTAATCTTTTCATGTTCTGTCCGAAGCCTTACACTAGGGTTTAGTTTTGACGAAGAGGCGGACTATATCTCTCAAAAGTTAGACGTCCCCTACCTTTTTGCATATTCCGCAGGTGAATACTGCTATTCGCCCGACGGCAACAGGTATCTCAATGCATCTGTAATAGCCTGTGGGTTTAAGGAGAGTTAGGCTTTAACTTATGGATAACGAACAACGGCTTTTAGAACAGATAGCGAGGCTTGAAAAGGAGAACAGCCGCCTTTCAAGACAGTATAAAAGCCTTGAAGGGTTGGTGGAGCGCACAAAGATAACTATAGCAACTAAGGAGCGGACATTTACGCGGATTTATAACGAAAAATCCTCACGGGAGAAGTTCTTAAACCTTTTGTTAAAGAATTCCACAAATATAATCCTCCTTTTTAATCAAGATTATAAGTTAGTTTACTGCACAGATATATTCCTCTTGACGGCAGGCATCTCAAACTTCGCTATGGTGAACAGTTTCACCTTTAAGGAGATATTGGAGATTTTCACCAAGTATGATGAAAGGGAGCAGCTTTTGCAATTCTTTCAATTTGCAATGGAAGAAAAGCAGAATGTCACCATCGAAGAGGTTATAGACTTCTCAGGAACAGGCAGCTTTAGGCATTATTTAATCCTTATATCCCCTATGTTAGAGGAGAATGGGGAACTTGCAGGTTCTATAGTTACCTTCCAAGACCTTACAGATATGATTATGGCAAAGAACCAAGCGGAGCAGGCAAATGTAGCAAAGAGCATCTTTTTGGCAAATATGAGCCATGAGATACGAACCCCTATGAATGCAGTTATGGGAATGAGCGAGCTTATCCTTAGAGAGAATGTATCTTCCGCTGTTTATGGTTATGCCGCGAGCATCCGTCAGGCAAGCGAAAGCCTTTTAGCGATAATTAATGATATTTTGGACTATTCTAAAATTGAATCAGGCACCTTAGAGATTATCCCTGCGGCGTATAACCTCCCTGATATGCTTAATGATGTTATTAATATTATCAGAGCAAGGCTCTTAAATAAACCGATCTTTTTATATACCGATATAGACCCTTCCATCCCAATTTCCCTCTTTGGAGATGTTTTGCGCATAAGGCAGATACTCCTAAATATTCTTTCAAATGCCGCAAAATATACTGACGAAGGGTATATCGTACTCTCTGTGGAATCTCGGAAGATTAATAACGTTTCCGTTCTCTTAAACTTTACTGTTCAGGATACCGGAGTTGGAATCAAAAAAGAGGATCTCCCTAAATTGTTCGGCACTTTTGTTCAACTTGATGCGCTGCATAACCGCGGTAGAGAAGGAACAGGGCTCGGCTTAGCTATATCTAAAAATCTCTGCAACCGCATGGGAGGGGATATTAGCTGCACAAGCGTTTATGGAGAAGGGAGCACCTTTTTGGTGGTCATCCCGCAGACAATCTTAGACGCCGCTCCTATCGCTTCAGTTAGAGGTGCGGATAAGCTCAGGCTGCTTATATACGATCCCTATGCAGAGGCGGAGTTTACTATAAAAGCGGCAAAAAATTTAGAGATACATACTGAACGCGTTAAATCTCAATCGGAGTTCACTGAGCTGCTCTCAAAGAACGACTACAACTTTATGTTCATCCACCACATCCTTTTAGAAAGCGCTTTGGATAAACTGGAGAAGATGGGGAAAAAGACGAGAGTTGTGGCTATGGTGGAATACGGCGTCTCTTTTGAATCAGATATAGATAAAATCATCCTCCCCGTAAATTCAATAAATATGGCGGCGCTTATCAATGATGACGGCTATTATAGGAAAGGGAGTGAACCGCTGCTCACCTTTAGAGCTCCAAACGCCAAAGTTCTTGTTGTGGATGATATATTCACTAACCTTACCGTCGTTAAAGGGCTGCTTAAACCGTTTGATATGCAGGTAGACATTGCAATAAGCGGATTAGAGGCGCTGGAGCTTGCCCGAAGGAATCGATACGATATTATCTTTATGGATCATATGATGCCTAAGATGGATGGGGTGGAAGCCACCAATATTATAAGAGATTTCCCTGCTCCTGAAGATAATCCTGAATTTTTTAAGCAGCTGCCTATAATAGCTTTAACGGCAAACGCTATGGCTGGAACTAGAGAGATGTTTATAAAAAACGGTCTAAACGATTATTTAGCTAAACCTATAGAGATTCCTAAACTAAACGCCATCTTAGATAAATGGATACCTACTGAAAAGAAGATATATGCAGCGCTGGATGAGCAATCCGAAGAGATTCACTTTGAAATTGAAGGGATAGATTGTTTTGCAGGCTTTAACTTTGCAGGGCGCAATATAAACAATTATCTCTCTACCCTTACAGCATACCTTTATGATGGAAGGATTAAAAAAGATGAGTTAGAAGAAACCGTTCAAAAACATAATTGGCAGCTTTTTACCACCTATGTCCACGCTCTAAAGAGCGCATCAGCTTGTATAGGGGCGAAAGATCTTTCAAAAAGCGCACAAGAGCTTGAAATGGCGGGCAGAAAGGGTGATGAAGCGTTTATAGCGGTGCACTATCCAATCTTTCTAAAACAGCTGCTCATCACGTTGGATAAGATTGACGGTGCATTAAAAGATTGGCGTTTCCAAAGGAGCGAACCGTCTGCAGACGAAACAGAGTTGAAAAGTTATATTGCAAAACTTACTGAAGCTGTAAAACAGACAGATGTTTTAGAGGCGGAGAATATCTTAAACAAACTGCAAGGGGTAAAGATGCCTGAGGAGTTAGACGAGGCTATTCAAAAAGTAGCGCACTGCATATTGCTCTCTGATTACGATGTTGCAGAAACGATATTGAATAAATTGGTATAAGGTTTTGCATTATCTTTTGAAGTGATATGATTTGACGAATTCTCTTAGGGAGGTTTTATGGGGAAGTTAAGCGAAGAGATTCTTAAGGTAAGGGTTGCAGCAGAATATGCCTGCTTTACGCGACCTGACTTAAAAGTGGAGCGGATGAGCTACCCTTGTATGACATTTTCTGCGGCGAGAGGTGTATTGGACTCAATCCTATGGAAACCAGAGTTTAAGTGGTGGGTTCGCCGTATTAAAGTATTAAATAGGGTGAAGTTTATATCTATAAAACGCAACGAGCTGAAATCAAAGTGCAGCGGAAAACCCATTATAATTGAAGAAGACAGAACACAGCGCACTAGTGTTATCCTCTATGATGTTTCTTATCTGATAGAAGCTTCAATCTATAAAGATAACTTTGACGCAAACCCTCATAAAAAATATGAAACGATCTTTAGGGATCGTGTTCAAAAAGGGCAGTGCTACAGAAGGCCTTATCTAGGAACTCGAGAGTTTTCCTGTGAACTCTTTGACAACCGAGATGAAAAGCCAATCAATGAAACAATACCTATTGGGAGCATGTTTTATGATATGTATTACGATGGCGGCGGCAGAGCAGAACCTTGTTATATGTATGACGCCGCTATCCGAAACGGAGTATTGGAAGCTGATAATGCGCTGAATGAGTATCTGATGCAATCTTCTCATATAAGAGCTGAACATACTCAAGGAGTAAAGCATCTGCTAAACTCTTACAGCAGGGAGGAGTAGAAATGCTTAACCAACTTGTTGAATACGGCAAACGTGTACGTAAAATAGAGAGCGATGCCTTAAAAAATGAACCTTATGAGATTACCTTAACCATATCTAAAAATGGTGATTTTATAAGTTGGAATCCGCACGAAAAAAAGACGGCATTAGTAGAGCTAATAACCGCTAAAAAAGGGAAAGCGAGGCTTTTGCTGGATAAAGCAGAAGAGGTTTTGGGCATTGATGAGAAAAAGCATGAACTTTTTTTAGATAAGCTGGCGCAATACTGGCATTTACCATCTCTTAAACCGATAAGACTCTTTTATGAAAATGGAAAAGTTAAAGATGCGCTTGCCGACTTTGATAAACAAGTACCTCCAAAGCAGCAGAATAGCAATATAGCTTTTCGTGTCTATGGGGAAGAAGGGCTGCTTCATGAACATCCTGACGTTATCTCTGAGATAGAGAAAAAATATGCAGAAAAGCAGAAAAAACAGATGTATTCAAAGCAACAGAGTAGATGCTCTGTTTGC
>JAISNW010000153.1 GCA_031276055.1 Deferribacteraceae bacterium
TAACGTTTATGCAAGGTAGAGAAACGGTAGATATAGCGCGTCTCTTGCTGAGTGGAGTTGTCAAGAAATTCACTCTTTGGGGTAAGCCTTGCAATACGTTCATATTTTGGAAAAAATAGATCGCCTATCTCCGATGCCGCCCGTTCAACAATTACCGAATTTTCTGAAGGATTGGAGATTAGCACCCCATTATCAGAAATTGTTACACCCACCCAAATAGGCGGCGGAATGTTCAAGGCGTCTTTAGGGATAGGATCGCCCTTTTTCCCGCACGATGAGATGAGAAAAAGAATTGAAAAGGCTACAGAGAGGCTAGCTAAAAGCTGCAATAACTTTTTTCGCATTTTCAATCTGAATTAATACAGCCTCTTTAGATGTTCCTCCGTAGGAATTGCGCCTATTTACTGCGGCTTGGACAGAGATGAAATTATAAATATCTTCATCTACTTTAGCGGAGAATTGGCGGAATTCATCTAATGTCAACTCTTGCAAGAGCCTATTTTTTGATAGGGCGTAAGCTACCGTTCTGCCCGCAGACTCGTGGGCTGTTCTAAAACTTTCGCCTTTTAGAACAAGGTAATCTGCCAGATCGGTAGCAGTTGAATACCCTTTTTCCGCGGCTTTATACATATTTTGAGTATTGATTCTCATACTCGCCAGCATGAGGGGGAATATTTCAAGAACTGTTTTTACCGTATCAATAGTATCAAAGAGCGGCTCTTTATCCTCTTGCAAATCTTTATTATAAGCAAGCGGCAGCCCTTTCATAGCGGTTAAGAGGGAGATAAGCGAACCGTAAACCCTCCCTGTTTTGCCCCGCACAAGCTCCGCCGCGTCTGGATTTTTTTTCTGCGGCATTATACTTGAACCAGTGGAAAAAGCATCGCTAATCTCGAAAAAGTTGAATTCAGAGGTGGAATAAATAATTATCTCTTCAGAAAAGCGAGAGAGGTGCATCATCAATATCGATGCCGCCGCCAATGTTTCTATGGCAAAATCTCGGTCGCTGACGGAATCTATACTATTTTCGGTGGGAGCGGCAAAACCCAACGACTCTGCTGTAAAGCGGCGATCTATAGGAAAACTGACGCCTGCAAGAGCGCCTGAACCTAACGGAGAGAGGTTTAACCTGCTTTCAACCTCCTTAAAACGCGAATAGTCCCGTAAAAGCATCTGAAGATATGCCAAAAGATAGTGGGAAAACAAGATAGGCTGCGCTATCTGCATATGTGTATAGCCGGGCATAACAGCATCAATATGTTTTTCCGCCAACCCTAACAGCAGCTCCACAAGCCCTTTTATCCCTGAGCGGATGCTTAAAAGCTCATCTTTAAGATAGAGTCTTATATCTAAAGCGACTTGATCATTGCGGCTTCTTGCTGTATGCAGTTTCCCGCCGACAGCTCCAATAAGGTTTGTTAAGCGGCTTTCCACCGCCATATGAATATCTTCATCTTCAATATTAAAGGTAAACGCCCCATTCTGAATTTCAGCAGAGATAATTATTAAAGCGCTCTCTATCTGAAGCGCATCCGCTTCAGAGATAATATGCTGACGTGCAAGCATCCGCACATGTGTGATGCTGCCGCGTATATCATATGCTGCTAAACGTTTATCAAAATTTATAGACGCATTAAATTTATCGAGCAACTCGCTGGTTTTCTCCGAAAACCGCCCTTTCCATAGTTTCATTGTCTAGCCCAGTAGTTTGGAGCTTCTTTGGTTATCTGAACATCATGCACATGGCTCTCTGCAAGGGCGGCGGTGGTAATCCGAGTAAATTTCGCCTTCTGGCGCAGTTCTTCTATATTTGCGCACCCCGTATAGCCCATGCCGGCGCGTAAACCGCCCTCCATCTGCAAAATAGTTTGAGTAAGCTCCCCCCTGTAATGAACACGTCCTTCAATCCCTTCAGGCACTAGTTTTGTGTCTATAGCGCCCTCTTGAAAATATCTATCTTTGCTGCCTTCCTTCATCGCCGCAAGAGAGCCCATACCGCGATAGACTTTATAGCTCCTCCCCTGAAAAAGTTCTATCTCCCCCGGCGATTCCAGAGTTCCCGCAAAAAGAGAGCCTATCATCACTGAAGACGCCCCTGCGGCGATAGCCTTTACAATATCCCCAAAGTTTTTTATTCCGCCGTCTGCTATAATCGGGATTCCCGCATCGTTTGCAACAAGAGCGCAGTCCATTATTGCTGATATTTGGGGAACTCCAACACCTGTTACTATTCGGGTGGTGCAGATAGAGCCCGGCCCTATCCCCACCTTAACGCAATCCGCCCCCGCATCTATTAGAGATTTTGCAGCAGCCGCAGTGGCGGCATTTCCCGCCGCCACCTGTAGATCAGGATATTTTTTCTTTATGGCGGCTACTGCATTTTTAACATTTATATGGTGGCCGTGGGCGGTATCCACAACGATGACGTCAACTTTTTTATCCACTAAGCCGTCAACTCTCTCCATATACTCCCCGCTCACGCCGACAGCCGCTCCAACCATAAGCCTTCCATAAGAATCTTTTGACGCGTGGGGGTATTTTATACGTTTATTAATATCTTTTATTGTAACGAGCCCTTTTAGGTTGAAACCATCATCAACTACCAATAGCTTTTCTATCCTATGTTTATGAAGTTTTCGCATAGCATCGTCAAGAGACGTCCCCATAGGGATGGTAACAAGATTTTCACTCGTCATATGCTCGCTTACTTTGCCCTGATAGTTGCTGACAAACCTTAGGTCGCGGTTTGTTAAAATTCCCACCAAGCGGTTGTTTTTAACCACAGGGATGCCGGAAATCTTATATTTAGCCATAATATTAAGGGCGTCTGAAACAGTGCGATCAGGCTCAATCGTAATAGGATCAACAATCATCCCGCTTTCGGAGCGTTTAACCTTATCCACCTCATCTAACTGCTTTTCTATGCTCATATTCTTGTGGATAAAGCCTAAACCGCCCTCCTGCGCCATTGCAATCGCCATGCGCGCCTCTGTGACGGTGTCCATAGCTGCGCTCACTATAGGAATCTGCAGGGTAATGCTGTTTGTAAGGCGGGTTGAGGTGCTTACTTCGTGGGGGAGAACATGGCTTTCGCTCGGTAAAATCAACACATCATCAAAAGTAAACCCTTCCTGCACTATCTTGTTATTTAGATACTCACTATAATTCACAATTTCACCTATCTATTATTATGCCTGCCCTGCGTTTGAATTCAGAGTTTTTTATAAGTTTTGCTATCTTTTCAACGAGCCCTCTCTGTAAACCTTGTTCAAGCGCTGCATCGATGGAATATCCCACTGTTTCCAACACTGTTAAAATTTTATCAATCTCCGTGTAGGCGGCTGTACTTTCTTCTCCGTTGTCGGAAACGATCTTGTAAACAGGAGACTCCGCCTTTGACAAAACAGAATCAGGAAGCCCAATCTGCCTTGCGAGCTCAATAAGTTCAGTTTTGTAGATATTCCCCAGAGGGTTTATCGCATAAGCGCCATCTCCAAATAAGGTGACGCTTCCAAGCATAATCTCGCTCTTATTGGCGGCGCCTATAACCAGCGCGTTGTATAGGGCGCTCTGATCATACAGCACCAGCATCCTTAGACGAGAGAGAACGTTTACACGTCTACGTTCTGTAGGGAGGATTAGAGAGTCAAAATATGGATCCGCCATGCGGGTTATATCCATATAGACAAGGGATGAGCCGAGAAAATCTGCAACGGTTTTAGCATCTGTAAAACCGTGGGGATCGGTATCATTATACGGCAGATAAAAGAGGATAACATTTTCAGCCTGCAGCGCTTTACATGCAATAGCAGCCGCAACTGAGGAATCCACACCGCCTGAAAGCCCTAAAACCGCCTTAGAAAAGCCTGAATCATTAGCAGCTCTTCTTAAACCATCTACAAGTTTGTTGAACATCCCAACTGCTCCTTAAAGCCCAAGTTCCAAGCGGACAGAGCGCATAGCGTTTATAACCTCCTGGGTTAATTCATCAAAAGAGACGCCGAGCATTTCAGCCCCTCTCTCTACAACAGCTCTATCCACCCCTGCTGCAAAGGCAGGAGCTTTCCACTTCTTTTTAACTGATCTAACCTCTAAGTCTTCAACGCTCTTTGAAGGGCGGACTAAGGCGCAGGCAGAGATAAAACCGGTGAGCTCATCCACAGCGTACAAAGTTTTCTCTAAATCTGTCTGCGGCTCTACATCATTTAATATACCGTAGCCGTGGCTTACTACAGCTCTAACGGCGTATGCAGGCCACCCTTTTGCTTCTAATATCTCTCTAGCTTTCTCACAATGTTTGTCGGGGTATTGTTGATAATCTATATCGTGGATAAAGCCGATCTTCCCCCATTCATCTTGATCGCCGCCAAATTTAGCGGCAAAATGCCGCATAGCCGCTTCTACCGCCCGCGCATGTTTATATAATTGCGGATCGTCGTTATACTCTCTCCACAAAGCCACAACTTCCTGCATATCAGGCAGAGAACCGCTCATAACTTCCCCATCCCTACTATATAATCAAATTCGCCTATCAGGTCGGGCTTCATAGACTCTTCAGCACAGAGAGGAGGGAGCTTTTTATCCACAGAAGCTTTGGATTTGCCTAAACCGTCATAATAATTTTTATCATCATGCAAAACTTCAAATACACAGGCATACCTAACAGGCGCCGCACTTATAGAAGGAGTGTCTTTAGGCGGCCATGCGTGGGCGTTCAGCGCGGTTACAACTGCACCCGCATCTTGAGAAAAACCCGCACAGAGATGCCCTAATAATA
>JAISNW010000247.1 GCA_031276055.1 Deferribacteraceae bacterium
TGAGCGGGTGGGGGTTTATGTTCCCGGCGGTAAGGCGGCGTACCCCTCCTCGGTTCTGATGAATATAATACCCGCAAAAGTTGCAGGCGTCAGAGAGGTTTGCATGGCCACCCCTAAAGGTTCATCTAATAAAACCGTGCTCGCTGCGGCGCATATTGCGGGGGCGGATCGTGTATTCAGTATAGGAGGAGCTCAGGCGATAGCGGCGTTTGCTTACGGCACTGAGAGCATTCCAAAAGTCGATAAGATAGTAGGACCAGGCAATATCTATGTCGCCCTCGCCAAAAAGTTAGTTTATGGACAGGTTGGAATAGATATGCCTGCTGGTCCCAGCGAAGTTTTAATCATAGCGGACAATGACGCGAAACTAAACATTATAGCGGCGGATATGTTAGCTCAAGCAGAGCATGACGAGCTCGCGGGAGCTTACGCTATAGTCTATTCCGTTGATAGAGCGCACGCTCTTGAAGACGAGTTGAACAGGCAGATAGCCATTTCAGAGCGCAGCGAGATAATTGCTGGATCAATAAATGATAGAGCGGCTATTATAGCAGCAGACGGTCTACTTAAAGCGGTAGAGATTGCAAACGCTATAGCCCCAGAACACTTAGAGCTTCACATATCCTCTCCGCTTGAAGCTCTAAAGTATATTAAGAATGCGGGGGCGGTCTTTTTGGGCGAATACTCGCCGGAGGCTGTTGGAGATTATATAGCGGGGGTAAACCATGTTCTGCCTACTGGAGGCGCCGCCCGCTTTTCTTCCCCATTGGGCGTCTACGATTTTATGAAAAGAACAAGCGTTGTCTATTATACTAAAAACGGCTTATCCGCCCATAAAGAGAGCCTTTGCAAGATAGCCTCCGCCGAAGGGCTATACGCCCATCTAAATTCTGTGAGGATGAGAGAGTAAAAACGTGCAGATAGATTTCTTGACAGTTTTTAACCAACTTACCCTCTCGGTTTTTGCCCTCCTTGCCATAACAAACCCTTTTGGCAACCTCCCTGTGTTTATCTCTATGTCGGATGATCTTGATAAGAGCACCCAAACCAAGCTCTTTCAGCGGGTTGTCTTTACCGCCTTCGTAATAGTTGTGGTATTTGCCCTCATCGGCACTATAATTATGGATAAATTTTTTCAGGTCAACCTCTCGGAACTCCGCATCGCAGGGGGGATTATCCTTATAGTTATGGGGATTAAGAATCTTCTTGCCCCGCGGGAGCTCAAAGAGCATAAGTTGAGCGCTCCAAGCGATGCCATCCACGATAGGATTATCCCATTGGCGTTTCCTATGCTGGTAGGTCCGGGAACTCTATCAACTGTTATCGTCTTAAAACATGAAACAGGGCTTATAATTACAATTGCATCTATAACAGCGGCGTTTGTATTTATGCTGATCCTCTTTGCAAAGGCTTATCTGATAGAGCGGCTTTTAGGGAAACTCTCCCTTTTCGTTCTTTCACGGATAATGCAGGTTTTTATTATAACTATAGGGGTGAAGATGCTGGCTGTTGGGGTAACAGAACTCTTTAACCTTGCCTCAATATTGGCGGGTTAATTTATCCCCAGCAATTTATGAATCTGGGGAAGAAACCGCCCGTCAACCCCTTCGTTTTTTAATATTCTCTGCCAATCTAAGATAGTTGCTAAGTTAAAACGGTTATCTATCGGCTGAAGCCAGAGCTCGCAAAATCCAAAACTTTTCAGCAGCTCTCCCGCCGCTTGAACAGCTTTATATCCAAGTTCATCAGCGCTGTCTCCCCTTAAAACCAGCTTAAAGTAGAGTTTATCTCTGAAATTTGAGGCAGCCTTTACTAGAGAGCGCCACCCCTTATATATATCATCTGAATAGGATTCCGCTCCTTTCAGATCAAGGCTTATATAATCAAAGGCGGGCGCGGCTCTCTCTAATTCGACGATGCAGCGCCCTGATGTTTCAAGAAAGCTCTTTGCGCCCCAACTTTTAAGGGTGAAGGCGGCGTCTATGATAAACTCTGTATATAAGAGCGGTTCTCCGCCCGTAAAAGATACACTGTGATATTTTTCAGGTTCAAATCCGCGCAAAAGCTCTTTCAGCTCGGAGCAGCTGATAGGGTTTATATAGCTCTTCGCGCCTATAGTTAGATATTTTTTAGGAGTGTAATCTGTATCGCAATAAAAACAGTGCAGAGGGCAGCCCGCAAAGCGGATGAATATCTGGCTGGCTCCCGCAAACTTCCCCTCGCCCTGAATAGAGGCAAATATCTCATTTATCGGAGCGTTCATAGCCTATCAGTTTGATCTGCTGCTCGAAAGATAGTCTATAGCGATCTGGGCGAAAACGGCGGAGGAGGTTTTCAATATTTCTGTATCAAAGGCAAATTCAGGGTTATGGTGCAAGATAGGCTCTTCCCCTCTCTTTATCCCCACAAAGAGATAGGCAGAAGCAACGGCGTTTGCAATAAAGGCGAAATCTTCACCGCCCATATCGGCGGCGGGGGGCTCTTTAACATGTTCAGCGCCTATAATCTTAGCCGCCGCAGCTTTAACAACCTCTACCATAGCAGAATCATTTATCACGGCGGGGTATCTCTTAAAAATCTTTAGCTCATAACTTCCGCCCCATGCGTCTGTAACAGCATGAATAGCGCTATGCATCTGTGTTATAAGCATTTCGCGGATGCTACTGTCAAAGGTGCGGATAGTGCCTATGAGATCGGCGTAAGGGGGGATTATATTATGCACCTCGCCCGCGTGGAGAGCCCCTACCGAGATGACTGCAGGCGATAGAGGGTCTTTCCTGCGGCTGATTATCTGCTGAAAGAGGTTTATTATATTAGCTGACATCACTATAGGGTCAATGGTTAGCTGCGGGTGGGCTGCATGCCCTCCTTTCCCTATGACTCTAAGGTGGAATTCGTCCGGAGCCGCCATAACCGCCCCATCTTTCACCCAAACTTCGCCATACTCCGCCTCACCCCATAGGTGTAAGGCAAAGGCGGCATCCACAGTTGGATTGTCTAAGAGCCCCTCCTCTATCATAGGTTCTGCGCCGCCGACACTCTCTTCTGCGGGTTGAAAAACCACCTTTATATTGCCGGAGAGTTCGTCTTTAAGATCATTTAAGATGAGGGCAGCTATAATAAGCCCGCCTACATGCCCATCATGCCCGCAGGCGTGCATATACCCCGCCCTTTTAGAGCAGAGGGGGGCTAAATGGGATTCTTCCAGCTTTAGAGCATCCATATCCGCCCTAAGCAGAACGGTGCGCCCGCTCTTTGCGCCTTTTATTAACCCCACAACACCGGTTTTAGCCATAATTTTATACTCTATCCCATGTTCAGAGAGGGTTTGCGCTATAAGTTCAGATGAGCGCACCTCTTCAAAAGCTGTTTCAGGGTAGATATGCAGAGCATTTCGGATAGATTCGCCTATAGGATAATATCTTTCTGCAAGCTGTTTTACCCTCTCAGTAAAATCTTGCATTAAACCTTCCCTTTCATAACATGGATAAAGTTCTTAAAATAAACTATCCCTGAATAGATGGAGAGCGCAAGGGAGGCGTATAGAATTCCCATCCCGATCCAGTATACAGGCAGAGCGAAGGTAGAGGTGATATATATTGAACCGTCGGGGTATCTATTTATTCCAAACGGCGGAATTAGCGGGAGATCATGATTAAAGATAATGCAGGAGAGGGCGGTCATCTGAAAGATAGTCTTCAACTTCCCCCAAAAACCTGCAGCAATAATTGTGCCGCTTGCAGAGGCGACGTCTCTAAGCGCACCGACCGCAAAATCTCTAAAGAGCATAAGAATTACAATCCAAGCGGGCACAAGGTTAATATCCACTAAGACGATCATAGCGGCTGTAACGATTATCTTATCTGCAACCGGATCTAAGACTTTACCGATATTAGAGATAAATTTATACTTGCGGGCGATATAGCCGTCTAATATATCTGTAATAGACGCCACCACAAAGAAGAATGTAGCGAAGATAAAGGCGTAAGGATAATCTGAATACATGAAATACATGCATAAAGGAACAAAGAGTATCCGTAATACAGTGATGGCGTTAGGTAGATGTTTCATGCAAAAAAGACTCTTTTTATCTCATACTCTATCTCGCCGCCGGGGGCTTGAACGATGGCGTCATCGCCAACTTTCTTGCCGATGACGGCTTTTGCCATTGGAGAGAGAACCGAGACTTTTCCTGTTGAAATATCAGACTCATCCGGCCCTACTATAGTAAAGACTCTCCGCTCTCCGTTGTCTAGGTTCTCTAACTCCACTGTAGCGCCAAATATTGCACGTTCACCCTTCAACTTTGCAGTATCTATAATTTCAAGGATCGGCATCTTCGCTTCCAGCTCTGAAATTCTCGCTTCAATTAACCCCTGCCGCTCTTTTGCGGCGTCATATTCAGCATTTTCGCTTAAATCCCCGTGGCTGCGCGCCTCTTTTATAGCCTCTATAACCTCTCGGCGATCAACGCTCCTTAACTTTTCCAACTCCGATTTCAGCTTATCATAACCCGCCTGTGTGATAGGGATAGTGTTCATCTATAAAAACTCTCCTAAAATAGTAATTCGCCGCCTCGCACACGCTCAACTAGAGCATCCGCTGCTCCATCTTGAACTTTGATAGTGATATTGTCTCCTGCTTTTAAGGCTGCTGCTCTCACCACAACAGCGCCGTCTTTATATATAACCGAGTATCCGGCGGCAAGGAGTCTATTAGGGTCTGTAAGGCGCAGCCGCTCTTCAAAGGAGAGAAGGATGTAGCCAAACTCTTTAAGCCGCCGCTCTGCCGCGCTCAAAAGGCTAGTATGCAGTGCAGAGAGCTCTGTTTTCATTAGATGGAGTTTTTTGTCAGGGTTTACTGCCGCAAATCTGCCTGAGAGCTGCAAAAGCTCTCTATCTTTTTTGTAAACAAACTCCGTCAATCTAGCTGTAATAAGGCGGGCGAACTTATCAAGCAAGAGGTTGTTATGTTTCAACCGTTCTTTTACTCCGCCGGTATACAGCCGTCTTGAATAATCGTCAATGTTCATGTTAGCAATTTCCAGCCGATTTCGCAATGATTTTGTAAAATCTCTCTGATATTTTTCCAAGATAGGCAGCGCTAATATATACTCTTTAATAAGTAATTCCGCCGCTGCGGTAGGGGTAGCGGCGCGCAGATCGCATACATAATCGGCAAGGGTAATATCTCTCTCATGCCCTATCGCGGAGAGGGTGGGGGCTTTTGAGGCGGCAAGAGCTCTAAGCACACGTTCATCGTTAAAAACAGCTAAATCTTCCAGCGCACCGCCGCCTCGCGTAAGCACTAAAAGGTCATACCCGCCTGATGAGGCTCGGGTTATGGTTTGAGCTATTATTGGAGCGTTAGACGCCCCTTGCACAGGGATAGGGTATATATCGATGCTGAAAAAGAGCCCCTTTGCCTTTGCTGTAACTAAAAAATCTGTCACAGCTGCTCCGTTTTCGGCAGTTAAAAGGGCGATCTTTTTAGGGTATTTTACTAACTGCCTCTTGCGGGCTGCATCAAAGAGCCCCTCCGCCTCCAACTTTCTGCGCAGCAGATCAAAGGCTTTCCAGTATTCCCCTACTGCATCATAGCGCACCTGTTTTACTACGATCTGGAAGAGCCCTTCTTGCGCGTAAACCTTCGCCTGCCCGACAACTTCTACCTTATCCCCATCGGTTGGTATAAAGGCGCGCCGCAGGATATTCCAGCTAAAATATACGCACTTTATCTTTGCATCCGCATCTTTTAAGGTGAAATAGATGTGGCCGCTCGCTGCACGGCTAAACCCTGTG
>JAISNW010000053.1 GCA_031276055.1 Deferribacteraceae bacterium
TTCCGATCTTTGAGTCTAGGTTCTTATGCAGCATCTGGATAAACCTTAAAGAGCAGACAGTCTTAAATTTCGTCTGTTCGTTGGGGGCAAGCCGCCCATCCAGTCTAACATCGCCGCTCATATGCCTTGTTTGCCAATAGTTATAAAGCTCTTCATCGTTTATGCGCACTTGTTTTCAACTAGGAAGGGTTAGCTTTTTTGCTATTTTAACAGACTATTTATTTCATCTGCGTAAACACTCTATAATCTTTTTGCGGCTATCCTGCTTGTTACATACAATCTTGCTCCATCGGCGCTTAATCTAATCAATATTATCCTCTGCTCCAATAGCTTTTCAAGGGTATCAAGTTTCCTCTCCAATAATTCAGCTGTTACATTCGCAGCCCTTAAACGCTCACCCATCCTAGCACCCCTCAAATGTTATTGTCTTGGCATTGCTAAAATGCCTGTAATAAACAACAAAATTACTGGTTTTAACCCGCTAATCTCGATTATTGGAACTATGATCACGATGTTGGGGTATGTCCCTTTATATCTAGCCGTGTAATTAAGCGCTTAAAAAGTTAAACCGATGACCAGTTGCAAAGATGGCGCTGCTGTGCTATTGTGCATATGAGGATAGTATGAGGATAGTATATGATTCTTGATATAGCCACATTCCCGTCTCCTGTCTTACGCAAAAAGGCAGTTGAAGTGGAGCTGCTCTCGGACGAGTTGCGGGAGCTTATAGAGAATATGAAGGAAACTTTATACAACGCAAACGGTTTTGGGCTTGCAGCGCCGCAGGTGGGCGAGTCTATCCGCCTTATTGTATACGATGAGACCGCAGGTAAAGTTGGGAAGAACCCAAAAGTAATAATAAATCCAGAGATTATTCAGACAGAGGGAGAGCAGATTGTAGAAGAGGGGTGTCTATCTATACCTGGGGAGTTTGTCCCTGTTAAACGCTATCTAACTGTTAAAGTTAGAGCGTTGGATGAAGATTTTAACCCGATAATAATAGACGCCGAAGGCAATACCGCCCGCATAATGCAACATGAGATAGACCACTTAAATGGGGTTCTTTTCATCGACCGCCTCCCTGCCTTCAGGCGGGATACCTTGAAAAAACATATAAAAAGACGGATTGCGCGCGGAGAATATGCCTAGAGCGCCTGTTTATAAGCTCTGTTGCGCTTTACCCCTAACTTTTTCAGCAACTCTACAATTTCACCTGTTTTAAGTCCTCTCTCTTTTAAGAGCTCAGACAGCATCTCTATGCTGACGCCCTCTTTATCCATCCCTTTCTTGCTGCCTGTAGGCTCATTATCCCCTCCATTATTCACCACCAAGCTAAATTCGCCTCTAGGGGTGATCTTTTCTATCTCCTGCGGGTTGAAAAGCCAGAGCGCCTCCTCATAAATCTTTGTCAGCTCGCGGCATACAGCAACTGGCGGCGGGAAAACCCTTAAAAGCAACTCTATTGTTTGTTTAATGCGATGGCAGGATTCGTAAAAAACTATCGGATATGGAATTTCCCTTAATTTCAAGAGAACCGTTTCCTTCTTTTTGCGGGGAAGAAAGCCGTAAAAGAGAAAACGTCCATCCCTAGAAAGCCCTGATGCTACAAGGGCGCTCACAGCGGCGCATGGGCCGGGGATAATCTCAAAAGGGATATTTTCATCTATAGCGCGTTTTATAAAGAGCATACCAGGGTCGCTAATGCCAGGCATTCCAGCTTCACTTATTAGAGCGGTTTTTTTTCCTTCCGCCAACGCCTTTATTATCCGCTCCGCCGCCTCATCTTCATTATCTTTATGGTAAGATTCCAGCGGTTTAGAGAGCTTTAAGCTGCTTAAAAGCCCGCGGGCGCTTCTAGTATCCTCTGCAAAGATTATATCTGCATCAGCAAGGGCTTGAACCGCCCTCGGCGAAAGATCGTTCAGATTTCCTATAGGAGTGCCTACAATGCGGCAGTTTTCACGAGGAAACGACATGATTTCAGCTCCCAATTGGGCTTTTCTTATTATATATATGGGAGTATAACAATAAAAAGATAAATTATAAATGCTATTTATATATGAATCAGAAATTAGCTAAGGCTGTTTTATTTTTCCCTTGACAATGCTTGCTTAGAAAATTATGCTTATCTGTTTTATAAAAACCGTTTTTTTAGGGAATAGACTTAGGGGTGGCTAATGCATAATTTAACGCAAATTCTGCAACGTATGAAAGAGATGGATGCCAGCGATGTTCATATAACTGTCGGCGCACCCCCTATGTTTAGAGTTCGCGGCGATCTTGTGCGTTTTGGAGAAGAATCTTTTGGTCCAGAGGAGACTAGAGCCCTCTGTTATGAGGTTATGAATGAACGGCAGAAAAAACGGTTAGAGGAAGAGAATGAGGTAGACTTTTCTTTTGGAATACGCGGAATATCGCGTTTCCGCGCTAATGTATTCTTACAGCGAGGCAATATTGCCGCCGCCTTTAGGATGATCCCATATAATGTTAGATCGTGCGAGCAGCTGGGCTTGCCGCCCGTTATCCAAAACTTAGCCAACAGAGCCCGCGGCATGGTGCTTGTGACCGGCCCGACAGGCAGCGGGAAATCCACCACCCTTGCCGCTTTAATCAACAAGATAAACGAAGAGCAGGCAGGGCATATTATAACCATTGAAGATCCTATTGAATACCTCCACCCCCATAAAAAGTGCATCGTAAACCAGCGGGAGTTGAATAACGATACAGGTTCTTTCCAGAGAGCGTTAAAATCTATCCTCAGGCAGGATCCGGATGTTGTGCTGGTTGGAGAGTTGAGGGACCCTGAAACTATAGAGATCGCTATGACAGTGAGCGAGACAGGGCATCTTACCATGGGCACTCTCCACACCAACAGCGCAATTCAAACCGTAACCCGCATAATAGATGTCTTTAGCCCTGCTCAACAGGCGCAAGTCCGCACACAGCTTGCCTTTGTTCTTGAAGGGGTTATCTCTCAACAGCTGGTTCCCTCTAAGCAGGGGGATAGGCGGGTGCTCGCCCTTGAAGTTCTTGTGCCGAATACAGCTATAAGAAATCTGATTAGAGAAGACAAAGTCCACCAGATATATGGGCTTATGCAGACAGGACAAGGCGCTTCAGGGATGTTTACCATGACGCAGTCTCTTGTCGATCTCTTCCGCCGCGGGATAATATCCGCTGAAACAGCTCTAACCTATGCAGTTTATCCTGATGAAGTGGCTAGAGCGTTGGGGACTAGGTAGTGAGGGATGTTGGTTGATCTGCACACACACTCCCTCTTTTCAGATGGGGCGCTTACTCCCGCAGAGTCAGTTCGCAGAGCTAAGGCGGCGGGCTACTCAGGGATTGCAATTACAGACCACGCCGATTCATCTAATCTAGCCCATATTATCCCCGCCGTTTTGCGCTTTAAGAACGAATATAACCCCTATGACGATGACTTTAAGGTTTTAATCGGTGTAGAGCTAACGCATGTTCGCCCGTTTCAGATTAGAGAGCTTGCAGATAGAGCAAGAGGTTTAGGGGCGGATATAGTTGTTGTGCACGGAGAAACTATAGTCGAACCTGTTGAAGAGGGCACAAATAGGGCTGCTATTCTAGCAGGCGTCGATATTTTGGCGCACCCTGGTCTTATATCGCTAGAGGATGCTCTTTTGGCGGCGGAAAAGGGGGTGTATTTAGAGATAACGACCCGCAAAGGCCACGCCTATACCAACGCCCATGTAGCTAAAACCGCCTTTGAAAGCGGGGCGAAGCTGGTTATAAATAATGATTTTCACGCCCCAGGCGAATACGCGGGTGAAGAGCTCTCCATTAAGATACTGCTAGGCGCCGCTATCTCCCTGAACGGCGCGCAAGAGGCGCTCTCAAACACCGTGCATCTTTTTAACAAAAAATTAAAGTAACTTGAGGCAGATTATGGCAAAGAAAAAGAACAACCCGTTGACAGATGCTCCTGTAGACAAACTGGATCTATTTTTAAGAACAAACTATAAGCTGATGCTATTCTCTTTTGCTGTAGTAATAGGGGTTGCAATAATAACCTATGGAACTCTAAATATTATAGAGCAGAGCCGTTTAACTAAAGCCGATGCTATAGCGATGGCGGAACTTGTTGGGCTAAACGATCCTGCCGCTATTGAAAGGTATTCCAGCATGGCAAATTCCCTAACTTTCGCCAAAGATTATATCCACCTTCAAGCTGCTATAGGCTACTCTAAGATCGGTGAGAGAGAAAAAGCCCTTTCAGAGCTGGTTTTAGTAGGCGGAGAATTTGCCGAATTTGCTCAGAATCTGCACTGCGATATCGCTCCGCTTGAGAGCGTCTGCACGACCCACTCAAAAACAGGGATATTTGCGCCTTTCTGGTATTATAGAGGGGTGCTCTCCGCAAAAGATGAGATAGAGCGCACTATGCTAATGGATGAGTTTAAGAGCGTTTATCCCGAAAGTGCTCTTTTATCTCAACTGGAAAGGTGGGGTTTTTAGTGCAGAAAAGCGAAAGAGAAAAGCTGGAGCTTTTAACGAACAGCTTATCTCAACTCCCATCTTTAGCTGTGGCGTTTTCAGGCGGAACTGATTCCGCTTTTCTCCTTAAAGCTGCCCAACTCTCCATTTCAGGAAGGCTTGTTGCTATAACATCTTCATCTGCCCTCTTTCCTGAGCGCGAGTTAGAGGGTGCAAAGAGTTTTTGCACGAGTTTAGGGGTAGAGCATATAATAATCTCTACCGATGAG
>JAISNW010000058.1 GCA_031276055.1 Deferribacteraceae bacterium
GATACCGCCCCCTTGCCTACCTTTACCTCCCATTTGCCATAATATTTCTTAACTTTTCCATCCCTCTTGCCTTAGCGGGTGAATGGGTAAACGCTATATGGGCTCTTGAAGGCGCAATGCTTACAGTTGTGGGGTGGCAGCAAAAAAACCGCTTTTTCCGTTTCTTCGGGCTCATCTTAATATTCGGCGCATTTGGGTACGCACCGGATGTTGACTATTTCAGCACAGTGTTCTTAAACAGCGCCTTTGTTTGCAGATTGCTTACAGCCGCGGCTATGTTGATAGCGGCGGGCGTTTTCCGTTTACAAGATAATTGGGAAAAAAAGTTTCTCTCCTATATCGTTCTAATTATAGGGACAGTCCTATGGTATTCTTGGCTTATCTCTGAGGCTGCAAACAATTCAAATGAGCTATACATTAGGTTATTCTACCTTATTATATTCTCTATAAGCGGGCTTATCTACGCTTTAGGCGGCAAAAAGCTAAACTGGTTTCTTCCGCAGGTGTTGGCGTTTTCCCCTGTAATTGCGGCGGTCATCCTCTCTCCAAAGCTCTTCTGGGTGCAAGTGGAGGATTATTATTGGGCGGGGTGGCTTATATTTATTCTAGTTCAAGCCGCCCTAATGTATATCTATAGGGATAAAGCTATAAATAAGCGGATGCTCATTACGCACGCTGTATCCCTCTTTTTTGCGGTATCTTTTCTCGGAGAACTCTTAAATTACGGTTTTGATAAGCTCTTAAATTTTAAGGAGGGGGAGATTATCTTTACCCACGATATCCTCCTTGCCGCAACCTTTGCCGTAAGCATTATAGCGCTGCTTAGATTTAACCGCCGCCATATATCACTTTTCGGGCGGGAGATCCATTTTGATGCGGGGGTTATGAAAGACGCCCTCCCCATTTGGAAGGTATACGGATGCGGATTTATAGCGATATATATGGTATATTTCCTCTTTATACTCGGCGGTTCTGTCTATCAGGCGTATATAAATGGAGAGTATATAATAACCCTCCCTCTGCTGAACACCGCAGACGGTGCGTCACTTCTTATGGTTATAGCTATCCTCTTTTATTTTGCGTGGTTGTTTAAGAATAGAAAGCCGCCGATAAAATTACAAGGTGCATTAAAATGGGTTCGGGGGCTTGCGGTGTTCTTCTGGGTAAACGCTCTTTTGGGGAGAGCGGTTTTCTACCTATCAGATGGTTCTAAATACTCGCTGTCATGGCTTATGAACTCAGCAGCCTATCAATTTGCCATTGCGGTGTTTTGGGGGTTGGCGGGTTTTGCGTTTATAGCCTACGGTTTTAAGAAGTTCCGCAAAACCTACTGGACAATAGGGGTGGTTCTGCTTGTGGTGGATACCTTAAAGCTATTTTTGATAGACCTTTCAAGTGTTGATACTTTGCAGAGAATCCTATCATTTTTAGGAGTTGGGCTTATCTTCATCGCTATCGGCTATTTCTTCCCACTGCCTAGAAAATTGACGGAGCAAGACGGTAAGGAGGGCTAGCTCCAATCCCCTTGTAGAATTAGGTTGTAGGGGCAAGTCTCGTCAGGATTGTTCTTATCAGGAGGCCATAGCGGAGGCAATATTTTCAGCCCCGCTTTGCCCCCATAAACGTTCTCCAAAAAGAATAGTTTTCCCCCTTTTCGATCAGATGAGTAGAGCAGCTGCAGACGTTTTGGCTCTAAATTATATTTACGAGATACAGCCAAAGCATCTGTAAGACGTTCTGCAACCCCTGAAAAGGCAAGTTTACCCCCAAACCTAAGGTTCTTAAATGCAAAGGCGAATATATCTTCAAGGCTTAGATCATCATCAAATCTTGCTGAACGTTTTGCGGCATCCTCACTTATAAAACCGCTCTTGCTCTTTCTATAAGGGGGGTTGGCTATGATGAAATCTATCAAGACATTAGGTTTATAACCCCTTATATCAGCGTGTATAGGGGCAATCACCTGTTTTAAGCCGTTTAATTCAACCGTTTCAAGAAGGTGGGAGTATAACCCCTCTTGCAGCTCAACGCTTATAATCTTACGAACTCCCTTTAGCTTAGCAAGCAGAACCGAGACAACGCCGCTGCCTGCTCCTATTTCCAGAAGCGCATCTTTGCGTTTAACCGATGCAAACCATGCCAAAATGCACGAATCAAGCCCAAAACGAAAACCTTTATCGGGCTGGGAAATGCATATATCGTTTCGAATGATCCTATCAAAACTCATTCACTTAGGGGCTAGAGCAGGTCGTTTTCCTGCAGCAGCTCTATCCCCGCCGAATTAAGAGCCTCTGCTGCAGCTTCTGTATTATTAAAACGAAATACCAATGTGGCGCTCTCCCCGCCGCCCGCGAAAGCATACATATATTCAATATTAATACTATTTATGTTTATGATCTCTAGTAAAGCCGCCAATCCACCTGCAACATCAGGTATTGAAACGACTATGACTTCATTTTTCCCTACTGTGAAGCCGTTCGTTTTCAGCACGGAATAAGCCTTGTCAGGATCGCTTACTATAAGGCGGATAACGCCAAAATCTGTGGTGTCTGCCAGATATAATGCTTTTAAGTTGATCCCATTCTCCCCAAGAAGTTTGCTCACCTCAAATAACCTGCCGTGTTTATTCTCAACAAAGATCGATATTTGGCGGATATTCATTTCATACCTCCTCAAAAGTTAAACAAATCTCTCCCGTTTGTCTATAACCCGTTGCGCCTTGCCTTCACTGCGGTGGATAGTTTTAGGTTCTACAAGGCGGACTTTAGCGGTGATCCCAACATTGCTCTTAATGCTCTTTTCAAGGAGTTCCTCTCTTTGTTGGAGCTTTCTTATTTCATCGGTCACAAAGAGATCCTCTGCAACCTCCACAAGCACTTCAACAGTATCCAAAGCGCCTTTTTTATCAACCACAATCTGATAATAAGGCAGCAGTCCGCTATTTGCCAAAAGCACTTCCTCAATCTGGCTGGGGAAAACATTGACGCCCCTTATTATGAGCATATCATCGGTTCGCCCGAACACCTTATTCATCTTTATAAGGGTTCTCCCGCATGAACATGGGGAGGAGTCTATAGAACTTATATCTCGGGTGCGGAAACGGATTAATGGAATCGCCTCTTTGGTGATGGTTGTGAAAACAAGCTCCCCTTTTTCTCCCGCGGGGAGAACCTCAGATGTATCTGGGTCTATCACTTCAGGATAGAAGTGATCTTCATTTACATGCAGCCCTCTTTGCGCTTGAGGACATTCAAAGGAGACGCCAGGTCCGATAATTTCAGAAAGGCCGTAAATATCCGTAGCGGTCATCCCCCACCCCTCCTCGATCTCCCTCCTCATCTGAACGCTCCACGGTTCAGCCCCAAAAAGCCCCGCTCTAACAGGGAGTTTTCTAAGATCAACCCCTTCATCCCGTGCGGCGTCAAGGAGGCTTGCAGCGTATGAAGGGGTGCAGCATATCCCGGTGCAGCCGAAATCTTTTAAGAACATAATCTGCCTTTTAGAGTTCCCGCCGGACACAGGAACAACTGAAGCCCCGATCTTCTCTATACCATAATGCGCCCCGAGCCCTCCTGTAAAAAGGCCGTAACCAAATGCGTTCTGAATAATATCTCTATGGGTAAGGCCGGCGGCGGTAAAGCTGCGCGCCATAGTTTCCGCCCATATATCAACATCCACCCTAGTATAGCCCACCACGGTAGGTTTTCCTGTAGTGCCGCTGGACGCATGAATTCGAACTACATCATCAAGAGAGGAAGAAAACATCTTATAAGGGTAGTTGTCTCTAAGATCATCTTTGGTGGTAAACGGAAGACGGCGTATATCGTCAAGAGATTTTATATCTGAAGGCTTCACCTTCAGTTCATCAAACTTCCGCCTATAGAACTCCACATTGTTGTAAACAAGCTCTGCTAGTTTTTGCAGCCTTGATAGCTGCAATTTCGCCATATCTTCACGGGGCAAAGTTTCATAAGCGGGGTCCCAATACATTAGATCCTCCAATCTGTTTATACAACGTTTTAATGATATAACAAAGGATTTAGAAAGTAAAATAAAACCTTGCCGCAATGCTGCTTGCGGGCGGGATAATTAGGAGGAGAATTTATAAAAACCGCTCTCTTACAGCGTCTATTATCTGTTCAGATACTTCTTCTATAGTCTGGGCGGCGTTTATGATGATTGTTTCGCCGTATTGGCGGTTTGCAGCGTATTCAAGGAAACCTTCCCTAGTCTTCTGAAAAAAGGAGCTTTTTTCGCTTTCAAAACGTCCTTCCGCTATCTCTTTCCCCTCTGCTTTAAGCCTTAATAGAGAGCGCTGCACAGCGCTTTCTGCCTCTAAATCTAAAATAATTGTGAGATCAGGATACTGTTTTATCGTATAAGGGAGAACTGCCTCAAACAATCCTATCGGAGCGGAGCGTCCGCGCACCTGATATGCCCATGTGGATGATAGGAATCTATCTGATATAACCCAGAAACCCAACTCTAAAAGGCTCGCCACCTTAACCTGATGTTCTGCACGGTCTGCACTGAATAGGAGAAGTTCCGTCTCTTTTGAGATGGAAGTTTGGCTGTTTAAGAGTATCTCTCGTATCCGCCTACCGGCCTCGGTCCCCCCTGGTTCAAAACCAACTGCAGCTTTAACCCCGCTTTTTATCAGATATTCAGCAAGCAAGGTGCACTGAGTGGTTTTGCCTGTGCCGTCCAACCCGTCTAGAACTATAAAACGCGGCTTAACCGCAGCTTGTTTCATCGCCCTGCGCTTTCTTTATAGTGTGCTCCACCGCGCCGAGCACAGCCTCTAGATTCTCCAATGCAGCTTTAGGACTGCCTGGCACGCTTATTATAAGAGATGAACCGCGTAAACCGCATACAGCCCTTGATATGATAGCATTTATAGTTTTTTCGCGGCTTTTTGCGCGCATAGCCTCTTCATAGCCAGGTAAACGCCGCGTTATAACATTTAATAACGCTTCTGGGGCTATATCTCTAGGGGAAGCTCCTGTTGAGCCGTTAGTTATGATAAGATCGAGTTTTTGAATATCGCAAAAATCTGTTAAAATCAGCTCCAACCGTTTTTCTTCATCGGGAACAAGCTCCTTTCTAACATATGATATTGCAAGATTCTCCTTGAGATAACGTTCTATAGCCGGTCCTGTCTCATCGGGGTATACTCCGTGGCACGCTCTATCGCTAAGAGTGATAAGCCCAACAGAAAAACCCTTTTTGGCAACTGTCTCTACAGGAGAACCTACCCTTATCTCTCCGCCTTTGAGCACCTCAGCAAAGATACCCTCTCTAGGCATTACGCAATCTCCAGAGAGCTTATATATAGAGCAGCGCGCATGGCAGACTTTGCCTATCTGAGAGACCACAAGCTCCACGCCGGTATCTAGCAAGATATGCTCCCCCACCTTCGCATTGGGGATGTCAACCCCCCAAGTTGTGATATTCTCTGCAAAAGCCCCCCCTGATACATCAACCCCTTTGGCGCGGATCTTATCTATGCTTTCCTGCGCTAAGAGGCTTACCTGCCTATGCCAATCGCCCGCGTGGGCATCGCCGTCTAAACCGTGCGCCGTTACGAGCTTTGCTTGCGTTACATTGGTTTTAGGAACCCCTTTTTTATTGCTTATGGAGATATAATTTATCTTTCCGTTGTTTGTTTCGCCCTTTTTCATAACGTTACCCTCATATAGCTCCGTTCATGTTTATAAAAACAGCTTAGACATAATCGCCTTCTGAACGTGAAGGCGGTTTTCAGCCTCGTCAAAGACCGCAGAAGCCTCTGATTCAAAGATATCTTCAGTCACCTCTTCGCCGATATGGGCAGGGAGGCAGTGCATAAAGATAGCGTGGGGTGCAGCTATCGCCATGAGAGCCCTATTTACCTGAAACGGTTCAAGAAAACTCTTTTTCCGCTCCGCTTCGGCTTCCTGCCCCATACTTGCCCAAACATCTGTGGTTATAACATCAGCGTTAGATGCTGCACCCTTAGCATCTGTTGTGTACTCTATCCTGCCGCCGCTCTTTTTTGCCTCGTCCATAGCGCTGTTTAATATATCTCTGCTAGGAGCGCATTCAGCGGGGGATGCGATGGCAAGGTTAAAACCAAAACGAGCGGCGGCATTAGCCCAAGAGTGCGCTATATTGTTTCCATCGCCTATGTATGCAACTTTAACCCCCTTGAACTTGCCGAACCGTTCGTAGAAGGTGAGCACATCCGCCATAATCTGGCAAGGGTGGTGCGTGTCTGTAAGGGCGTTTATTACAGGGACAGTTGAGTAGTCTGCCAATTCCAAAAGCCGTGAATGTTCATAGGTGCGCAATGTTATCCCCTGCACATAACGGGAGAGCACGCGCGCTGTGTCTTTAATAGGCTCGCCCCTTCCTAGCTGCATATCCCCTTTTGATAAAAAGAGCGGATGCCCTCCGAGCTCTTTCACCCCCACCTCAAAAGAAACTCTAGTTCGGGTGGAAGATTTTTCAAAGATGAGGGCGATGCTTTTACCTGCAAGAGGGGTTCTCACTGATGTAAACCGCTCTTTCTTTAATGCGGCGGCTAAATTTATAATCTCCTCTAACTCTTCACTTTCAGCGTCTAGGATGGTAAGGAAGTTTTTCACAACAGAGCCCTCCGATATGCCGTCTTAGCCTTTTCAGCAGCCTCCTCCAACTCATTTATTGTAGCGGTAAGGGGTGGGTAAAAACGAACAGAGTTAGAGCCGCCGGGCAGAACTAAGAGACCCTCATTTAGAGCGTAGTTAATAAAATCTGTGTTTGAAAATGGAAAATTAGCCCCCGTCATAAGCCCTTCTCCCCTAATGGATGCCTCTTCAATCTTAGGGAATTCAGAGACGGCGTTTAAGAGGTATTTCCTAAAATACTGTCCTTTTTTATTTACCTCTTCTAAAAAGCCTTCTTCTTGAAGGATGTCAAGCACCGCATGGGCAGCCGCTGTTGCAAGGAGATTGCCGCCGAAGGTGCTGGCGTGGGCGCCGTAAGTAAATAGATCTGCTATATTCTCTGTTGCCGCCACCGCTCCCATAGGGATGCCGTTAGCTATGCTCTTTGCCAACGTCATAATATCAGGCGGGGTGTTAAGCCGCTCGTAGGCAAATAACTTCCCCGCCCTGCCAAAAGCGGTCTGCACCTCATCGAAGATAAGCAGAACTTTATTTTGCCGCGCTAGATCCGCCAACGCTCGAACATAATCGTGTTCAGCGGGGATCACCCCTGCTTCACCCTGAATTATCTCCAAAATAACAGCACAAACATCCCCTTTTGCCACCTCTGTTTCAAAGGCGGCTAAATTGTTTAAGGGGATATAGGTAAAAAAATCTGCGATTGGTTCGAACCCTTTATGAACTTTATCCTGCCCTGTAGCGGAGAGGGTTGCATAGGTGCGCCCGTGGAAAC
>JAISNW010000158.1 GCA_031276055.1 Deferribacteraceae bacterium
TATTTTTGGTGTATCGCTGAAACGGTTCAGTATAAAGAGTTTCAACCTCGTGCTCATCCATAAAAGCAAGCTGCGCCTTGCCTGTAGCGGTGGCATATGCAAGCCCAGTGTTTCCTATGCGGGGTAAAACTCTTATAGGTGCGGCGCTCTCCACAACACTTAGATACACAACGCTGTCTTTGCGCAGCACGCTGATATAAACAGACTCGTTTACAGCATCCCTAAGCTCTTTCTGGACAGATTGCGCCATCTCGGTAAGGCTTAGCTTATTGATGTAGGATTGGGCTATCTGAAATGTTCTCACCCCAAGCCTAAAGTTGCCTGTATAGTGGTTGCAAGTTACATATCCATAACTTTCTAGACTGTTGAGAAGTTTTATAACACTGTTTTTTGAGAGGGATAATTTGCTTGAAAGTTCATCAATGCCCGCTTCATGCTCCGTATCGCCAAGCGCCTCTAAAAGCGCCACTGCATTTACAACCTGTTGAACTGAATAGTCTGCTCGGCGGCGTTTAGCATTCTCTCTCACCAGCTGCTCCTCATAAAAGTGATGACTTTTAATTAACACCTTTATAACATTGTTTGCAAGGAAAATTATTAAATTTTTTTTCAGGATATATGCAATGGGCAATCTCGTTTACTCATCCTGCGCACAGTTAAAAAGCTGAGAAAAATTGGCTCAGTTTTTCGCGAACTTCTGAAATATCTGAATTTATGCACCTAAAGTGATAATCATCGTATTTACACTTCCACCCGCAACAGAAACAGTCAAGTTTTCTGGTTATTATAAGGGGATTTGAAAGTGACAGAGGAAGAAACCGCCCCCAATGCCCACCGCCTAAAAAAAGGGCAGTTGGAATGTCCGCAAGATGTGCTATATGGCTTAATCCAGATTCATTGCCTATTACCATCCGTGCATTTAACACTATAGCAATAGCTTCTTTTAAGGATGTTTTGCCGGTAAGGTTAATAAAACTGCTCCCATTATATTCATACTCCTTGCTTGCAAGGACGATTACAGGCAGCGGCGCAATCTCCGCCAATACGGGCAAAAGGATATCTCGCGGATAGCTTCTGCGCATATCCCCGACGTCAGAGAGGTAAACTATATATCTTTCGGGAAGAGCTAGATCTCGAGGCGGTTCAATGCTTTTTGCAATGCGAGGGGGGAGCAGCTGGGTTGTCTCTATCTCTGGAAAAGCGGAGCGCAGAAGAGCGGTTTCATGAGCTAAGGTTGAAAGATATCTTGCACTTTCAATGATAGGGATTGATTTAACCCTCTTTATACCCCGATAATTGAAGAAGCTGCGCAATGGGGTCTCATATCCCCACCTCTTGCTTGCTCCGCAATATCTAAGGATATCGCAGTTTACCGAAGAAGCTATAACGGAACCTAGCGCAATGGCATACCCGCGTTTTCTCAAAAGGGATAAAAACTCATAACGATACTTTAGACTAGCCCTATATAAGAGGTTGTCAAATGGTATAATATGGTCGGGGGATAAAAATAGCTTTGCTGCCTCTAAAAATCCCCCTTTAACTACGGCGTAAACGTCATAACCCGCCTTAGATAGTAAATCAACGGTAAATGCGGAATTATAGACCAAATCCCCTATACCGTCATCTCTGACTAGAAGAACTGCATCGCCTTTTGCCGCTTTCGGTAAAAAGAAACCTAAAGGTAAACGATAAGTTAATTGCATAATTAAACCAATTGTCTATTTTAAACGTCGGTTATTTTTAGCCAGATTTTCGGCGGCGTTTTTGAACATTTAAGTTGCAAATAAAAAGTTAATTTTTATATTAAACAATGGCGTTTTGGCGATTTTCAGGGAGAGGGGGGGTTCCCGTTTTTTTTGTGTTTTTGGTGGCTAAAAATAACCGACGTTATTTCTAGCCATATAGTTAGTTAGCTTAATTATTGCCCTTCCAGTTTTAGCGCAAGCACTGAACTGAAAGATTTCAGCGAAGTGTGGCTGGCTGCCTGTAACGAGTTTACAACTTTGTTACGCGGCAGATGAATATAAATAGTTGACGAGGTAATATGAAAGTTAAGGGATGGAGTTTCTCTGTTGATTTTTTTAAGGCGTATCTGGCGGTAAACTCCGTGCTAATCGCCTACGGCGTCCTTAATCTCTTTTGTAATAATTGGTATTTTGCTGTTCTCTTTGCCCACCTAGCGCTCGGCGTCTTTACGGTTGCGCCGCTTTTTTTCATTAAAAGTGGTGGTTATTATACTCTCTGCATAAATATTATCTTTTTCATATCCACCCTCCCTGCGGCGGTGGTGATGAGCCTCTTTGGCGAGATGATAAGTTCAAGCGCCTTTTTTGCCTTATTTAATACGGATTCCAGCGAAACAGTGGAATTTATCGCCAACTATACATATAAAATTCCGATATTTCTCTCGTTTATTGTGTTGGCATTAATCTTTCCAATAATGTTTCGCAAAACTAATATTTACACCGAAAATAGGGCAAAATATCTAGCGCTCCTTCTGATTCCAATATTCATAGTAGTCTTTAACGCCGATGCACTTAAAAATTCTGTTTTTTGGCGCACCAAACGGGCGTTCACAAGCTACCTCAATGAGCTTGAGAAGTTGAGCCTTCTTAGGGAGGGTAAAGATAAAGATATACAATTTGAAGCCATCGGCGGGGATTGCAACCTAATCTTTGTGGTGGGGGAATCCGCCTCCGCTCTGCATATGGGGGCTTATGGTTATTTTCGCGGCACCACGTCGTTTACAGACAAGCTCCCATTTATCCGCCTAACAGGTGTTACAACCGATGCCCACACCATCCCCGCAGTTCTAAAGATGTTCAACGCATACGATGAGGATAACGGCTCTCTTCAAAACGTTTTAACCCAGAGCGGTTATGAAACCTACTGGATAAGCAATCAACCCACTTTAGGTTCTGGAGACACTCCAATTCAAGCGATTGCCAGCAGAGTTAAATATGAAAAGCATATTATGCGGGGGCAATATGATGAAAAGCTCATCCCTCTAGTGCAAGACGCTTTCAAGGGCGGCGGCGTAAGAAAGGCTGTGTTCGTCCACCTGCTTGGCAGCCACACCGGCTACAGCAGACGTTATCCTAAAGAGTTCAGCTATTTCAACGATAGAGAGGGGTTAAAAGGGTTTGCTGTTAAACATTATAGAGAGGTAAACCACTACGACAACTCCATCCGCTACACAGACAGTTTGATAGCCAGATTTGCGGAGATTGCAGCGGAGAACAACGCTGTTTTAATATATATTGCAGATCACGGAGAAGAAGTTTTTGATCTATCAAACTTTAGCGGGCATACCAACGGCTTAATCTCAAGGTATATGTCTGATGTGCCGTTTTACATCCTCCCTGCCCCTGTAGGCAGCGGTTGTAAAGAAGATCTCGGCGTCTACTACAACCGCAAAGAGCCCGTCTCCACCACCAGTGCAACCTACATCGTTGAAGATCTGCTGGGGGTTCACCCTAGCGGTTTTTCTGAAATCCCGCACCCACTCTCATACTATGATGCAGAAAATCTTCTCTCA
>JAISNW010000178.1 GCA_031276055.1 Deferribacteraceae bacterium
GGGGTGCTCTTTGTGCCTATGCACGATCAGGAGAAGAACCGTATGGTAAACTTTGTTTGCAACGATGCTGTGGATGCCGCCTCAAAAGAGCCTGAATACAAGATCGCCGCGGTAAAAGCCGTCCGCATCTCAGGAGCAGCCAAAGTAACGCCTTATCTGATAAGAGATGTCAACGAGGCATTTTGAAACTATTTTGAATATAGGGGGCAGCCTCCGGCTGTCCCTGTGAACTCCGTGTTTTCACGACTCTAGCTCTTTTTTGCCCAATGTAAAAAATATTTTACTTTTGTTAATACTTAGAACCGGTGAATAAGGATTGCTCTTATTGATTATTAGTTATATAACTAAAAAACTGCCAGTTAAGCGGGATAAGAGCGATATACGGAGATATTAATGGTTAAGATGTTTTTTGCCCATACTATGGAGGTAGACGAACCGCAAACCGCTGTTGATGAAATTTTTGAGCAGATCAACCCTAACGCCCTTCTTAAAAACTCTGTCGGCATCCTCTCTTTTCATTCAGAGTTCGTAAAAAACAATATAGTTGAAGCTGTAAGTAAAAGTTATCCGTTTGATCTAGTAGGTTTTAACACCCCTTCCAGCTCAGTTCCCCTAAATTACGGCGAGTTTATCCTCACATTGACTGTTCTCACAAGCGATGATGTATCTTTTGCAGCAGGCTTATCTGAACCTCTTACGGACGGCGGGCAATACTCTGCCCTTTCAACGCTTTATAACGAGTGCTCTGCAAAACTTCCAAGCAAACCTTCTTTTATCTTCTCTTTTCTCCCCTCCATTGCAAAGATAAACGGCGAAACAATAATCAACGATCTAGACAGAGCATCAGGCGGGGTTGCCAACTTTGGGGTTGTCTCATATAATATTGGAATCGGGATAAATAATTCTATAGTAACTTTCGGCGGGCTCAGCTGCTCTGACCGCGTGGCGCTTATCCTCATGGCAGGGGATGTCCGACCGAGGTATACATTAAATTTTCCAAACAGATTCCGAATAGTAAAAGATTCTGTTTTCATAACAAAGTCAGAGGGGCATATTTTAACCGAAATAAATGCAACGCCTGCGGCAGAGTTTTTTTATCAACTAGGAATATTTGAAAAGGGGGATTACACAGGGCAATTCTCAGTTATGCTGCTTGTGGAAGATCCTGAATTTACTGAACCTATCTATGCGGCTCTTTTAGGACCGACAGATGCTGGGGGGTTCTTCTGTGGGAAGATGCTTAAAGCCGGCTCCCGCGTCTCAATAGCAGCGATAGATAAACAGAGCACCCTTAGTTTTACTAGAGAAGCCGCAGCTATGTTAAATAAGCGGGTAAACGGCGTAATCATCTTTTCGTGCGTGGCTTATTATGTGCTTTTAGAGCTTGACGCTCTAGCGGGGATAAAAAAGGTGCGCTCTGCAATGCAGGATGCTGCTTACCTATTCGCTTATACCTGCGGTGAAATTTGCCCCGCCGCAACCGCCTCAGGCGGAGAAAAGAACCAGTTTCACAATGCAAGTATTATCTCCCTCTCATTTGACTAAAACTTTCTATTCTGTTATCAGAAATAGTTGACGCATGGGTGATGATCTTATAGAATATGCACTGAGGTTCTGGAGCCGGCTTTAGTGCAGAGCCCGCAAAGGTGCAAGCAGCAGTAAAATTAAATAATTGGGTTCTAATAACCAACCTTGTTGCCCTCACCTCCGGCGTGAGGCGCCTCATACGCACCTTGTTTTAATATTTTGTTTATTTATTAAAGGCACGTACAGCAATTTAATACGTAAAAAAACCGTGCCTTGTTTTCCTTTCCTATTGTCCAGCGCCCACCCTTCTAACGTTGCGCTCGGATGTCTTGCCGCCAACTGTCTTTTGCCACCCCTTCAAACCCTTTATCTTTCAGCATTGCCAAGACTTCTTCCACTGAACGGGAATCTTCCACATAAAATTGGGGGGTTGCATAGCTCTTTTCGGTGTAGCCTCCCGGCTCTGTTTTGGAGGCGGCGCTAAGTTGAGTAATTCCAAGCCCTATCAGGTTGTCCCTAAGAGCGCTTGTTTCTCTAGTGGATAGGGTAAGCCCAATATCGTAAAATACTATCCTCAATGCCAGCAGATACTGAACAAATTTGGCGTCTGTCACCGCATGTGGCTTAAATAAATTTTCAGCATATCTAAGGCGGGGCAGGGAGATGCTTATATTTGCCCTCCAATACCTATTTCTAAGGTAATCAGCATGGAGGGCGGCAAAATATACATCAGCGGCGGCGTTTTCGTTCAAACCTAAGAGCGCCCCAACCCCAAACCCCCAAAAGCCGGCAATACCCGCCCAATCTGGAGCGGCAATCCTCCAGAAGATATTCTTTTTCTTGCCCGAAGGGTGGACTTGACGGTATCTCTTCTGCTCATAAGTTTCCTGATAGATAACAAGGTTTTCAGCCCCGCAATCGGATAATGTTTTATAATCGTCAATATCAAGCGGATATATCTCAATCCCCAATGAAGAGGCGGCGTCTACGCCTAATCCGATAACTTCTTTTAAGTATTCTATATTAACCTTTATAGGTTGTTCTCCGCTCACTAAGAGGATATGTTTTATCCCTGTTTTAATAATAGCGCCGAACTCCCGTTCAACCTCTGAAATGGTGAGGGTTCTGCGGCGAAGGTTCTTGTTGATGGCAGAAAAACCGCAATATCGGCAGCCGTTGATGCACTCATTGGATAGATATAGGGGTGCGTATAGCAAAATAGTATTCCCGAAACGTTCACGGCTGCGCTCTGCCGCAATCTGCGCCATCTGCTCTATATAATCTGCCGCCGCAGGAGAGAGCAGTGCAGGCAGCGCCGAAATATCAAAGCTCCTGCCTGAAAGAATACGTTCGACGGCAGTGCGGGATATTCCAGAAATTTTTTCTACCGTTTCTAAAAAATCTATCCGCTCATAAACTTCATCAATAAACATCTTTCTCGTGCATTGCAGCAAGGGCGGCTTTTTTCAGCTCCGATATGCTGTTTGAGCGGATTGCGCTTTTTACCCTCCCGATGGATATGGCGTTCATGCTCAAAGAGTTTACCCCAAGCCCTAGAAGAACAAGGGCGGCATCCGCATCTCCTGCCATCTCCCCGCATACTGAAAGTTCTATCCCATGTCGGCAGGCGGCGTCTGCAATCATCTTTATCCCTCTAAGCACTGCAGGTTGAACGGGGGAGGTAAGATTATAATCAAAGGTGGAGCCGCGCTCCGCACACATAATATACTGTATAAGATCGTTCGTGCCGATGCTGAAAAAATCTGATACTTCCGCCAGTTCATCCGCCATCAACGCCGCTGCCGGCGTTTCCACCATAATTCCTGTCCTTATGGGCCATAAATGCGCCTTCCCCTGCGCCTCCAGCTCTAAATGAACGCTTTCCAACACCTCTTTAACGTAGATGATTTCAGATTTTACTGAGATCATAGGGATCATCAATTTGACGTCTCTGTCGAAAGACGCCTGAAGAACCGCCCGCAGATGCGTTCTAAAAAGCTCTTTCTCCCTAATGCATAGTCGGATGCCGCGAATTCCAAGAAACGGGTTTGCCTCTTTAGGCTGATAGAGCCAACTAAGCCGCTTATCGCCGCCAATGTCCACCGTTCGTATGGTAATAGGTTTTTTTGGGAAGAAGTTTAATATCTCTTCTATTGCGTCAATCTGCTCCTCTTCGCTAGGTTTTTGACGTGTAAAAAAGAGAAATTCTGTGCGAAAAAGCCCTATCCCATCTACTTCAGCTTTTTGCGCGGATCGAGCGGAAAAGATATCCCACACATTTGCCATCACAGTTATAGGAACGCCGTCTGTTGTTACAGCGGCGGCTTTACCTGCAGCAGCCGCAGAATCCTCTTGTTTTTTCAACCTATCTATCTTGTCTTTATATGTTGCAATAAGCTCTTGAGTTGGATTAATGATTACCCCAGGCACATCTGTATCAATTATAGCAGTCTGTCCGCTAAGATTTTCTGCGGGAATGCTATACCCCGAAATATAAGCTATCCCAAGCGCTCTAGCAAGGATGGATGCATGAGCCGTCTCGCCGCCGCTTTCAGTAAGAATCCCTTTGAGGCGGCTGCCCCACCTTCCAAAGAGAGAAGGAGCCGCCTCGCGTGCTACAAGGATTAGATCGCCTTTTAGGATAGGCGGCGCCTCTGTTTCCCCCGAAAGTTTGGAAAGCACCAAAGATGCAACATCCAAAATATCTGCAGCGCGCTCTTCTATATATCTGTTGGGAAGAGCGCGTATCTCGCCTGCTAAGGCGGTCATCTTTTTTATATATGTATATTCTGCACAGAGCATATCTTTGGCGATATTGCTCTTTATTTCAGATAGAAGTTCAGCATCATTTAAGATCATGAGGTGGGCGTCAAAGATATCCGCTCCTTCAATAATCCCTTCTTTCCTAAGGGCTGCACCGGAGGTTTTAATAACTTCAGAAACAGCGGCGACAGCTCTTTCAAAACGTTGTATCTCGGCTGCAGGGTTGTGAATCTTTCTCATTTCAGGCAGATTAAAAAGGTTGGTTTCCTGAACTATCGTTCCTAAAACCACCCCTTTGGTTATAACTCTAAGCTCTTTTTTTATAGGAGCATCGGCGGCAATTGGCTTAAAACTCCCTTTAACCAACTGAATGAGCGCTTCAAAGGCTTCTTTTTCATCATCTCCTGAAATTGAAATTTCCGCCTCATCAGCGTATGTTATATTGCTTAAAGTAATTTTATTAACACTTTTTGCATTTACAGGGCGGCTGCCTTTTGTAGCATTTCTTATAAGGCAGGTGGAAGAAAATTTTGAAAGAAGCCGCGCAAGGTTGGCGGCGGGTCTTGCATGCAAACCGTGCTGGAGGCCTACCTTAAAGCGATAAATAAGCGCATCGGGCGAACTAAGCAGCTGCTGCTCTACAGCCCCCTCTTTTTCGGCGCTCTTAGGTGAAAGAGCGTTCTCCGCCTCATTTGCAACCTGCTCCAAGCTGCACCCTGCCAAAACCTGAACCGCCGCCGCTAGAGCTCCTTCCACAAGGGGCGCCCCTGACAGCTTTACATTGTTGTAACCTAGCAACTGTATCGCTAGACGAGAGCTCAAGAGAGCGCTTCCAATGTCGGCAAGCACCAAAACCCCATCTTTACTATAGACGCGGGATATTGCCTGTTGAATATCCATAGCGTCTGTTCCCAAAAGTTCCCCTCCTTCGCCTATCCCGCCGCAATAGGCAATAGGCATATCTGCTTCATCGGCGATGCTCATAGCAAGCTCCGCAACAGATTTAGCAAGGCGTCTGCTGTGGGAGACTAAAACCAATCCTACCATCTTAACTTATCTGCTCTCCCAACGTTTTAAGGAGCAGATAAGCTGAAACAGCGCCAGGGTCGAGATGCCCTATACTGCGTTCAGCAAGGTAGCTTGCTCTACCTTTGGTTGCGAGCATCGGAAGGGTGGAATCGGCGCCGCTCTTTGCAGCGGCAACAAGAGCTTTAGCTATACTCTTAAAATCTTCGCCCGCATCTATTGCCTTATTCATCGCTTCAAAAGCAGGTGCAAAGGTATCCAGCATGGTTTTTTCACCGGGGCTGCTGTGGCCTAACTGCTTAATCCCTTGCATTCCTGAGATAAACCCCTTGTAAAGCTCCGCAGGAGAAGCGCTCTCGCCAGTTAGGGTTAAACTCAACTTTAGGAAAAAAGTGCCGTATAACGGACCTGAAGCCCCCCCCGTATTCTTTATCAGTGCAACTGATATTAGCTTAAAAAGCGCTGCAAAATCTGTTGGGTTCTCTTTTTCTACTGAGGCTAGAGCAGCAGCAAACCCCCTGCAGATATTTATGCCGTGATCTGCATCGCCTATTGCAGCATCGAGATCTGTGAGGCGGCTTCTATTGTCTTCTAATACTTTGGATAGCGATGCAAGCCACCCTTTTGCCATAGGTAGGGTAAACATGCTACCACCTCAGAGCAGGAGTGTTTACAGGAGCATCCCAGCAAGAGAGGATCTCTTGATCAGCCTTCAAACAGGTGATAGAAAAACCTTGCATTTCAAGGGAGGTTATATAATTGCCGACTAGAGAACGCACAGGGGGCAGTCCGTTGGCTTTTAAGACTTCCGCAGCCTTTGCATAGAGGAGGTAGAGCTCTATTAGAGGCGTTCCCCCCATACCGTTAAGCATAACAATAGCCTCATCCCCTGCTTTATGCGGAAGATCTTTTAGAATAGGTTCAAGCATCATCTCTACTAGTTCATCAGCGGGTTTTATAGGGATTCTGGCGCTGCCGGGCTCGCCGTGGATTCCTATGCCGAATTCCAACTCATTGTCTGCAAGGGTAAAGGTAGGTTTGCCTGCCGCAGGAACTATGCAAGAGGTGGCGGCGATCCCTATAGAACGTGCATTTTCATTGCAACGGCGTGCAAGCTCCGCCACTTTTTCCAGCGGTGCACCCTCTTCAGCTTTCGCACCGCACACCTTTTCCACAAGAACAGTTGCGCCTACCCCCCTGCGCCCTGCAGTATATAGGCTGTCTTTAACAGCTACATCGTCGTTGATGACAACAGAGGTGGATTTAATCCCCTCGCTTTCACAGAGGGCGGCTGCCATCTCAAAGTTCATTATATCGCCTGTGTAGTTTTTAATGATGAAGAGAACCCCTTTTCCGCTGTCAACAGCTTTTGCCGCCGCCTGCATCTGATCAGGGGTGGGTGAGGTGAATACATTGCCTGGACAAGCCGCATCCAGCATCCCAAAGCCTACATAGCCCGCATGGAGCGGTTCATGCCCGCTTCCGCCGCCGCTGGCTAAAGCCGCCTTTCCAACTTTTCTATCTTTTCTAAATACAAAGCACGGCTCTCTGTTGACATCGATAAGATCGCTGTAGACAAGTTTCATACCTTCCAAGGACTGGCTAACCACACTGTCAGGATCATTAATAAACTTTTTCATTGTTATCTCTCACCTTATTATTTTACTGATATTATAACCACATTTGCAAAACGAAATAAAGTAAAAAGATTTTACATAATAGAAAAAGATTTAGCTTTTATTTCTGGCGCTTGCAAGAAATTGTTTAAATCATAAGGTTAAAAATATTATTTTTTTTCAAAGTAAAAAAGCGTTCTGTTTTTTATTCTTGCACTCTTAAATTCCCCTTTGCCCTTTCGCCTTTTATGCTTGCATAAAAGAGAAAGGTTT
>JAISNW010000022.1 GCA_031276055.1 Deferribacteraceae bacterium
TAAAAGATATTAACCTAAAAGTGCCGAGCGGCGCCAGCGTTGCATTTGTAGGGCATTCAGGGGCGGGCAAGAGCACCCTTGCCAATCTGCTGACAAGGTTTTACGATGCTGTTGAAGGCGAAATCCTTATAGGCGGAGTTAATGTTAAAGATTACTCTATCCACTCTCTAAGGGAGAATATCGGTTACGTTTCACAAGAGCCTTTTCTATTTAACGATACGGTGGCGGAAAATATTGCATACAGCTCTGAAAGTTATGATAAAGAGGCTGTAGTAGAGGCGTGCAAGGCGGCTTACGCCCACGATTTTATTATGCAGCTGCCCAATGGTTATGATACTGTAATAGGCGAAAGGGGGGTTCTCTTATCAGGGGGGCAGAAACAGCGCTTAACGATAGCAAGAGCCCTCTTTAAGAATGCACCCCTCTTAATACTAGATGAGGCTACAAGCTCCCTTGACACTGAATCAGAGAGGGAGGTTCAGAAAGCCCTTGACAATCTCCTTAAAGGGAGAACATCTTTTGTTATAGCACATAGATTGTCAACTGTTATCAATTCTGATATGATAGTGTTGCTTGACAACGGCAGGATATCGCGGGTGGGCAAACATCAAGATTTGCTTGAAAGCTCGGAGATTTACCGTAAGTTGTATTTAACCCAACAATAGTTTATAATAGCGGAGGGTGGAAAATGTGTCTGAAATCAGGTAGGGGGGTTGTAATTCTGGTTTTGTGCGGGGTTTTGCTGTCCGCATGCAGTAGAGAGAAACCTGATCTAACTGTAACAGCATTCTTTGACGCTCTGCAAAAAGGGGACTTAAAAACAGCGGAAGAATACGTTGATGCTCCAATATTTGCAGATGTAGAAGGTGATGAAGTCGTTTTTCTTCAGAAGTATTTTAACAGCTTCAGTTATGAAAAGCCTATCATTGAGAGCATGAAGAGCAGTGAGGCGGTGGTGGGGGTAACTATCACGGCTCTGGATTTAAGGGCGGTGATGACGAGTTATGTTGAAACTATAATCAAAAAAGCCGCAGCGGATAGAAAAATGTTGGATGAATACTCCGAAACGGAGTTGAATAATATCCTTCTAAATATGCTGGATGATAAGGCTGCTCCTAAAAAAACTTTGAAACTCTCCTTAGAACTTACCCGCCATGAGGATCAAGGGAACAAGTGGATGATTGCAGCCAACGAACAGTTGCGCTCAGGTCTCTTTACTGCGCACTCCTCCGACGTATCGCTTGATTCCTATCCAAATAGCGAGTCGCGCGATATTTCTGCCAACGCCGCCCTTATAGGGATTGATAAAGCCGCTGGGATATGCAAATTTACCGTTGATAAAATCAATATTTCTATCATCTGCACCCCTGAATACGCCGACTTCCTAAAAGAGAGGGTGGGAGAAACATTTCCGATTCTGTATAGAGTTGATTCTCGACCAGGCGAGAAAGAGAGTTATAGGCTTATAGGTTTTGAATAAGATGATTAATACAACGCAAGCCCTCGAAGAGTATATTAAAAACTTGCAGTTTTCATGTGTTTACGCGGAAAAGTCTTTTCCTATCAAGGTAGAAAGCAATATCTTATCTTCTAGCCGTGAGGCAGTGGAATACCTTATAAGCAGCGCTGTTGTGGGCAATAAAGCGGCAGGTTTTTTCCGCTCGCTCCCTCCTATCTCAAATCTGAGGGACACCCGCGGAATATGCGTCTTTGTAAGTTTAGAGCTGCCGTTGAATTTTTCTATCCCTATCTTTTTCTGTAGAGATGCAGCCACACTTCTTGAGCTTTTTCCGCGGGCGTTGAAGACTTCTCAAGACGCCAATACCCCCGTGCAGATCGTCTTAGGAGCAAACGCTCTTCACAACTATGCTGACACTAACTTTAGGATACCAGACCTTGACCGCCTTACCCCCTACATACAGAGCGATACCTTTACAAATGAGGTGGATAGAGAGTTAAAAAATAAAAAGTTATCGGCTGATTACAAGGATCTCTCCGCTCTTTTGCCTATGGAGCCTTTCGGCGAGACTTTAGTTTTTGAAGACCCTCTTCTTTCGTTTCCTCTATATCTATTCCCCTTAAACATTAAAGAGCAGCGCGATCTTTTTAAGGGGCTGCGTTTGATTAACACGACCAATAGCAATAAAGAGTTGTTTCATTATTTCCTAAATGATCTGTTGAATATGAATATCCGCATCGAAACAGAGATACAAGCAAGGCAGACGGAGACAGAAACTCTCCTCTGCCCTGGTTGCCCGTTTATGCTCTTTTCCAGCTATCTCTCTTTCACGGACTATCTAGTCTTCACCTCAATCCCTTGTGCAGCAGTGGAGAAGAAACTAGGCTTTTCATTGATAACACTGCACGAGTATCTAGGAATTAATTTTAAGAGACTTAACCGCCAAACCGTTTATATCGGCAATCTTAGCGAGCTGCCTGCTGCGCCTATCCCAAGCGGCGGGGATTACCACTTCATATTTCTGAAAGATACGGATATAGAAACGACCTTTCCTATCCCCCGCCTCCCTTATAAACTCAAGCAGAAGGTTGACTTCATCTTCCCGTACACCTGCAACAATGTTAAAAGATACAGCAGGTTAAAGGTTAATAAGAAAAAGTGCAGATGCAAGGATGATCCCACTTGCGCCTTAAAAACCGCCTGCCCTGCCTTTGCGCCGGGCGAGGAATATGTATTTATCAATGAAGAACTTTGCACAGGCTGCCGCGCCTGCGTGCCCGCCTGCCAATATAAGGCGCTCTCATGAATTACACCATACACTTTTGCAGCAAACTTTCCAGCGCCTTTGATACAGTAATGAAACTGGCTGTTGAAACGGCGTCAGAGGCTGATTACGCAACAAAGATATATACTTCGCAGAGTTATTCGCCATTTTCCTCTATTATGCTTGATATTCACTTTATCGGGAGTGCGAAAAAAAAAGCGATAGAGGCAGTGCTGGATTTTGACGGTGTATATATCGGAAAGAGCGTTAGTCTGTATATATCCCCAAAGATTATCGATATCGCCTATGACGGTTTGCATTACTGGGGGATTGCAGGAACGCTCTTTAAGATTATAGGGGATCTCTCTCCCGCTCTAATCACCAGCTATCTCCTTAAAACGAATAGAGAGCGGGAGTTGTCTGTTTTCAAACAGTTTTCTCTGAAGAGCCTCCCCCTTAGCATCCAAGAGACCTTAGCGCTTATGCAGAAAGAGGCGGAGCTTAAATCTTAAATTGCGACACTATCTCTCTTAGGTTTACTGCCTGTTGATGCAGGTGCGCCACGGTTGCGCCGACCTCTTCCACTACGTGCACATTCTCTTCAACCCCAGACGCCAGCGCTTGTGTGTTATCGTTGATATTGGCGATCATCCTGAACTGATTCTTAATATCATCGCTAATCTTATCAGCAATCATCGCCGCCTCACGGGTGGAGTTTACCACATCGAGCATAATTTCGTTTGTATTTGTTATGCTGTTTAACCCCCCCGCCACCCCTAACGCTGT
>JAISNW010000097.1 GCA_031276055.1 Deferribacteraceae bacterium
GAGATATTTTACCCCGGTGCAAGCGCTAACGCCTGCTGTATGGTTTTTAATTTAGGCATTCCGCATAAGATTTCAGATACACCTACCTTTTTTGGTTTTTATAAAGACGATGGTTTTGAAAAGCGGAAGAACCTCGGCCGCATCGATAAAAAGGGTAAATGGCATAAAATTGAAGGGATATGGTTGGAACTCTACAACAAAAGGATGGCAAAACCAGGTTTATCAGCAGTTGCAAAAGTCAACGAAGTTGACGAATGGTTATGCGAATCATTTATGGAAACTGATTACAGCAGGTTGAGCGAACAAAATTTTAAGAGGACATTGCAAAATTATTTCGCGTATCTTGTCAGCAACGGATATAATTTTTACGAAAGGCTGCACCATAATAAAAAATTGGAAATACCGCAACTAGATATAGCTAATTGGAAAGAATTTGTTGTCGGCAGCATCTTTGATTGCTGCACCACAGAAACCATGATAGAAACAACTCAAGGGGATAGCCCTTATGTAACAAGGAGTGCATTGAATAACGGCGTAAGTGGTTTTGTTTCAGACGGCGGTTATGAACTGAACGCGGAGAATTGTATAACTATTGGGGCAGAAGGTGCAGTTGCATTTTATCAATCCCATCCGTTTGTTGCGGGTGTAAAGATTTATACATTGCGCAACCATAATATGAACCCGCTTATAGCCATCTTTTTGTGCACAGTTTTAAACCAAGAAAGTTATAAATATAGTTATGGCAGAGCAAGGATATTAGACAAAATAAAAAATGAAACAATAAAATTGCCCGCAGCCATAAATAACAGAGGTGAATATCAACCAGATTGGCAGTATATGGAAAACTATATAAAAACGTTGCCGTATGCTGATTTAATTTAAGCAGTTCAGCGCGTGGCAAGAGAACCTCTTTCCAAACTGCCGGTGGCATATATTAAATGGATAGAGCGGTGGATAAACTCATATCCCCGCCGAATATTCGGATACAAAACGGCAAATGAAAGGAGATCATTTTTTACAACTTACCTTAAAATGACCGCTTACCTCAACAACACCATTTATACTTACTCCTTCCTACAAATCCTTAAAAAACAATCCTCCCCTCTTCTAAGAGTATACCCACTTTCTTCCAAAGATTCTCTGCCAAGCCTACAATACTCCCTTAACCCCTGAAATAGTCTTAACATTGACCAAATGCTTAAAATTCCACGAAACAACCATATCACAATTATACACACACGCACAAGCTAGATGCAAACAGTCGGCATAATCCTTCCGCTTTAATACCCCCGCCTCTACATATCGTGATGCCAACCACATAATCTCATCATTTCTAGGTAAAACTTTTAACCCTTTAACAGCTTCCCGCAGAACAAACCTTTTAGGTTCATAACAATAAATTTTAGATAGAAATATTACAATTATAGGGTGTTGTAATTTACATTCTGCTGATACAGTTTATATTGTATTTTTTATAACATGCTATAGATAAAGCATTTTTTATCCTTCCTCGTTAGTGATGCCGTGTTTTTAGATTGCATATAGCATTCAACTTGGTTAAAATGAAAGGAATTAATATGAAAACATGCAGAGAATTGGAAGGAAAAGACCCCGCCTTTTTCGATCTAGCCCAGAGATCGCCTAATATGATTATGATCTTAAACAGCGATTATTCCTTAAATTACTGCAACCCCCGCTGTTTAGAGCATATTGCATCTATTGCGGTATCAGATAGAGAACACCCCCTTGAAAGCGTCTTCGGGCTGACTAGAGAGCAGGCGGATATTGTAATCAACTCTCTAAAAGAGAACAACGAATGGCGGGGAGAGCTTAAAACCACCATTTTAGGCAATGTTGAATGGGCTGATATAGAGGCTTTTTCACTCAACGACGGGCGCATATGCCTTACACGGATCGATAATACAGAGCTGCGCTTGCGTGAAGAGAGTATAAAACACCGCTTAAACTACGATAGGATCACAGCCCTCCCTAATATAAATGCTCTGTATGAAAGGCTTAACACCCCCTTCTCTTTAAGCCGTCTAAAGTTTGGTTTAGTGAACGTAACGCTCAACAATATAAGCTATCTGGAAGGCGTCTTCGGAACTAGGTTTACCAACCAGCTCCTAAAGGTGATCGCCAACTCTCTTTTAGCTCTATCTCCCAGCAAAGATTCCCTCTTTTATGCCGCTTTAGGAGAGTTTGTATTCCTGCTTGAGCGCGACAGCACGGAAGATATTGATAAATTTGCATCTATAGCGCTTTCAACTACTATGTGTTCTTATAGGATAAATAGGGTAAATATCCATGTAGGCGCTAATGCAGGGGTATCAGTCTTTCCTGACAACACAGGAGATATCAGCTACCTGCTCTCGCAGTCGCGTGCGGCTCTCAAATCCATTAAAAGCTCGTGGGGCGGCGAGGTGGTCAATTTTACGCAGCCTATCATGGAGGGGATAACAAGAAAACTTACTATAAACCAACTGCTGCACTCTGCCATTAGCAACAACGAGTTCTCTCTTGTTTTTCAACCTAAATACGATACGTTGACAAGCAGGATAGTAGGGGCGGAGGTTTTAATAAGGTGGTCTTCGCCTCAGTTAGGTTCTGTTTCTCCAATAGAGTTTATCGCTGTCGCTGAAGAGTTTGGACATGTATCCGCCATTACCAGTTGGGTATTTAGGGAAACATGCCGCTATGCTAGGGTTTGGAGAGACGAGGGGCTTACAAATATTGCGTTCGCTGTCAATGTTCCCGCTCTGCAGCTTTATGATCTCTCATTTGTCTCTGAGTTAAAGAGTTCTGCTGATGAAGAGGGCTTCCCCCTAGAAAAGATAGATGTAGAGCTCACTGAAACTATGTTGGTGGAAAACGCCGCCTTAGCATCGATGGCTTTAGAAAAGATGCAGCATCACAATATGCGCATAGCTATTGACGACTTCGGCACAGGGTATTCATCTCTCTCCTATCTTACACAGCTTCCTATTGATTACCTTAAAATAGACCGTTCCTTTATATTAAATACCCCTCATGACGAGAAGAGCAAAGAGATTGTTTCAACAATAATCCTTATGGGAAAGAGTTTAGGCTTAAAATTGATAGCTGAAGGGGTTGAAACAGAGGAACAGTATAACTTCCTAAAAGGGCTCGGCTGCGATCAGATTCAAGGCTATTTTTTCTCAAAACCTCTCCCCCCTAAAGAGTTTGAAGAGCTCCTCCTTAGAGAAAAAGAAGCAGTTTCAAGGTTGGACGCATCTTACTAAATCCGCTGAGCATACCTATCTAAAAAAATTTTCAAAAAATGTTAGTTATATGAAAAATTTTTATTGACATGTAATTTTATTTTTGTATATTAATAGGTATAGTGCTAAACAATTAACACAAAGCAATACACATAGAGCTAAGTTTAGTTTAACTAATTTTTTAGGGTTGGAATGTGAATAGATTGGTTTTTGCGGTTATCGCTTATTGCATCTTTTTGTTGGTTCTCTTTGCTAGAGCGGTCTCAGCGGATGAAAAAGGGTGGGAAGACTTAGCGGGCGAGATTGAAACGAAAGTATCCGCCTCTTATGAAGCATACGCGAACGGTGATTTTGAAAGAGCAAAATCCGAGCTGGATGCAGCCTTTTCTATGATTCCTGAAGAAAAGCTCCCAAATATGCAGGGGTGGTTTGAAGCGGTGGCTTTCGAAATGGATGAGCGCATCTCCAAAGAGGTGATCTGGGCGGATGTAAGCGTTCTCATCGAGCAGCTGTACGCCAAAGAGGAAACAGGAGAAACCCGCAAAGAGTATCAGAATTGGCGGGAGATTACAGCGGAAATGGATTCCACCCTTACAGCGTCATATAACGCCTATCTCAACAAAGATACAAAAAAAGCTAAAGAGCTTGTAAACGATGCCTATTTCGGTTTTTATGAAAAATACGGAGTTGAGCGCGCTACACTCTCTTATATATCAGGCAAGCGCGCCTCTGTTGTTGAATATCAGTTCAGCATCATAAAAAAAGCTATGTCTGACGGTCTTTCTGACGAGGAAGTGAAGGGAGAGGTTGATAAACTTATAACTTGGCTTCATGAGGATGCCGAAACGTTGGACGGTAGAGAGATTGGAGCATTAAGCATCTTTGCAGCCGCCCTCCTCATCATTTTAAGAGAAGGGGTGGAGGCAATACTGGTGATAGCGGCTATAGTTGCCTATCTTGTCCGTTCTGGCAACGGCAGATACACTAAGACTGTTTACTTAAGCGGGGCGGCGGCGGTGCTGGCGAGTGCGTTGGCTGCTTTTCTTATATCTAAAGTGCTTTCTATCAGCGGCGCATCTCAGGAGGTTATGGAAGGGGCGGCGATGTTGACGGCTGTGGCGGTGCTCTTCTTTGTAAGCAACTGGATGGTCTCAAAATCTAGTGAAGAGGCGTGGCGCGGCTACATTGAGGGTAAGGTTAAAAGCGCAGTTACCACAGGCAGTGTAGTTGCCCTTGCTCTAGCAGCTTTTCTGGCGGTTTTTAGGGAAGGAGCGGAGGTAATCCTCTTCTTTCAAGCTCTCTTTGCCGAATCAAGCAGATATGAGAATATGGTCTGGCTTGGCTTTGCAGTGGGGTGCGTGATCTTGGTCTTTGTTTTTGCACTTATACGTTTCGGCTCTCTAAAACTTCCGCTAAAACCGTTCTTTATAGGCACTAGCATCTTTATGTATATAATATGCGTCGCCTTTGCGGGCGGTGGAATTAAAGAGCTGCAAGAGGCTGATGTGGTAAGCGTTACAACTGTCCCGTTCGTCCAATCCGTTGATATATTGGGAATATACCCCACCCTAGAGACACTTATTCCGCAACTAGCGCTCTTAGCGGCGGCTATATTCTCATTTGTGTATTTTATGAAAAAAGGGAGAGAGGCGAAAAGAGTATAATTTCGTCTAGGTTTTATATATTTTTTTGGAGGATTTTAATATGGTTCGTGTTTTGCGTTTCTTTTTGATCACTGCGCTTGCGGTTCTGCCGTTTGCTGCGTTTGCCGCCCCCGCTCCCGGCGATGCGGCAGGTTTTGAAGAGTTCCCTCTAGGCGATGAATATGATGTGGGACCGCTTCATATTGCAGGGGTATACTTTCAACCCGTTGATATGGAGCCGAAAGCTAATGCAGGCATCCCTGCCGCTAAAGCTGATTTCCATCTGGAAGCGGATATATCCGCCAATGAAGGCAACAACTTAGGCTACGGCGCGGGCGATTTCGTTCCTTACCTGACCGTTAAGTATAAGATTACGAAGACTGGCAGCAAGTATGTTCAAGAGGGCACTTTTATGCCTATGAACGCCAGCGACGGCCCCCACTACGGCAACAACATTAAGCTGGACGGCGCAGGGAAATACAAGATAACCTTTATAATTGAAAACCCTGAAAAGATCGGCTATCTGCTCCATGTTGACAAAGAAACCGGCGTTCCTGGCAGATTTTGGGCAAAGCCGATAGAAGTCAGCTGGGATTTCAACTTTGTGCCGAGGAAGTGGTAAGAAAGATTAGATAAAAAAGTTTTGTTCCCCTAAAGCTCCTTGGGCGGGGGCAGCCCCGCCCAAGGAAGTTATAGAAAAAAAGAGAATTGACTAACATTTTTAATAGATATTAAGGAAGTTATGAGGTAAAAAGAAAAAGCTAATTAATATTATGAGGTAACTTTGCTTCAGTATCTAGTTAATGCAACTAACACGCTCTTTTTTGCCGTTATATTTTCAGCGGCGCTGTTGGGCTTTATGCCTGATAAAAAGAGGGCGGATAAAAAGCTGATATATCTGTTTTGCGTTTTAGGGTTGCTAAGCGCCTTTACGACGGCTCTTTTGGAGCTGAATACTAGGCTTGTGGTTAGAGAGTATTATAACCTCGCGTTCTTAGCAGTTTTAATCGTTTTGCAGATTATAATAATTTTTTTCATCTCTTTCCGTCCGAATTCCGGCGGGGTAAGTTTTCTTACCCCGCCGGTTTTGTTTACCCTTGCCGCCTACTCTCTGGTTGATCTCTTCCTCTACCCATCGGAATTTTCCGTTGGGATGGATAATATCTATAATGCGGATTACCTGCTCAAGTGGATTGGCTCTCTATTTGCCTTAATTATCGCTATCCTCTTATTTTACGCGGTTTTTAGGGTTATATCATCATTGCGGAGCGAAGCTCGGTTCTTTAAGCTCTTGCGTGCTCTCCTAGCCGCCCTAATATTCACCCTGATGATCCGTGATATACTTGCAGTTATATACATCGTTTTAGCACGCGGTTTTATCCCGCAGAGTGATCTTATTGTTAATCTAACCTTCTTCTTATCAGACTACTCATATCTCTTTCTCTTTATCCCCGCTTTTATAGGCGCTGCGGGAGCCTCTATTTTATACTTATCAGAGAAGAGAAAGGCTATTGCAGGGATAAACCCTGCCGTAACCCGCAAATTAAAGGCTGAATCTATTATAAAAAAGAGATTTGCTATTTTTGCTATAGTGCTTTTATCCCTATCTGTTCTATCGTTGCAAGGCGGAAAGTTCTTAATAGATAGGAATATCGAGCTTACCCCGCCTATTCAGGTAAGCGCGCAAGAAGGTTACATCTCTTTTCCTCTGGAAGATTTTGCTGATGGGCGGTTGAAACGTTATCAATACAGAACTTCCGGTGGGGTTGAAACTCGTTTTATAATAATAAAAAAGCCGAGGGGCGGCTACGGCGTTGGGCTTGATGCATGTGAAATATGCGGGCCGACAGGCTATTATGAAAAGAAAGATAGGGTAATATGCATCCGCTGCGATGTATCTATCAATGTTAATACTATAGGTTTTCAGGGGGGGTGCAACCCTGTGCCTATCGCCTTTGAGATAAGGGAGCAAAAACTCTTTATCGCTGTTTCTGTGTTGGAAGATGAAGAAAGAAGGTTTCAATAATGTTTATACAGATGATTAAAGGCGCTTTTAAGCGGCAGACTGGAAAGTTTGTTATGATAGCGGTTACGGCGGCGCTAGGGGTTTGCGCTGCTGCCGCCATGCTGAACATTATGCTGGATGTAGGGGATAAGGTAAACCAAGAGCTCAAAGCATACGGAGCAAATATTACTGTCCGCCCTAAATTCGCCTCTATCCTCTCGGATGTATATGCTGAAGACGATGCAGAGAGAGATTTTATAGCGGAGAAAGATGTATTGAAGTTAAAAACCATCTTTTGGGCGCATAACATAGTGGATTTTGCTCCATTTCTCACCATGCAGACCTCTATAAACGGCGGGGATTACCGCTTAGTGGGCACATGGTTTAATAAAGAGCTTGACCTGCCTACAGGCGAAACTGTTGTTACAGGGATTATTGGGCTTAAATCGTGGTGGCAGCTGGAAGGGGAGTGGCTAAAAGATGACGCTGCAGGTGAAGTTATGCTGGGAAGTATAGCCGCAGAGCGTTTAAACCTCACAGCAGGCAGCCTAGTTGAGATTGAAGGGAGGGATTACCTTGTCCGTGCGGTATTCTCCGCCGGAGGCGAAGAAGATGAGGATATATATCTCCCCCTTGCTGCGGTGCAAGAACTTTCGGGCAATTATGGGAAAGCAGCTTATATCGACCTTAGCGCCCTAACAACCCCAGAGAATGAACTAGCGCGTAAAGCAGCGCAAGATCCTAGTAGCCTAGACAGAGACGATTATGAAACTTGGTATTGCACAGCGTATATAAGCTCTATCACCTACCAGATAGAGGAGGCTATCCCCAACGCACGCGCTAAGGCGGTTTTGCAGATATCCCAGTCGGAAGGTGCGATATTAAATAAGATACAGCTTCTTATGCTCCTCTTAACTGCCCTTACCCTCATATGCACCGCGCTCGGCATATCAAACCTTGTAACTGCTTATGTTATAGAAAAATCGGTGGAGATAGGGCTTATAAAAGCGATAGGGGCTCTTGACATGCAGATAACCCTATTGGTGCTTGCGCAAGTTATGATCTCCGCTATAGTTGGGGGAGTTGTGGGCTATTTCTCGGGTCTAAAGGTTGCCTCTATTCTCGGCAGGGCTGTTTTCAACGCGGTAATAGAGCCTAGCGTGCTTACACTCCCGATAGTATCAATTCTGCTTATCTTAACAGTTCTCTTTGGGAGCATCCCCGCAATAAAGATACTCTTACTTACCCGCCCAGCAGTGGTTTTGCATGGTTAAAAGAGCCAATCTCAAACTCTTTGTTTTGATGCTGGGGATGTTCTTTCTTCGGCGGCGTTCAAGGGTTACAGTCGCTCTTTTAGCTGTAATCATAGGGGCAACTGTCTTTTTCGGGATGCTTACCATCTATTATGATGTGCCTGCGCGTCTATCCGCAGAATTTCGAGCCTATGGCGCAAATATCCTTCTAATAAGCGAGAAGGGGATTTCAAAAGGAGAGGTAGAAGAGCTTAAACGTTTTGTGCCTGAAACAAATCTGGTGGGAATTACCCCGTATATATATAAAACCATGCTCTTAAACAGCCATTCAGTCACTGTTGCTTATACAGATATAGAGCAGGCGGTGAAGATTAACCCTTTCTGGCAGGTGAGGGGGAGCGCCCCTTCAAAGAGCGGTGAAGCCCTTATTGGAAGCGATCTGGCAGATATATTGGAGATGGACATCGGCTTTGCAGCAGAATTAGAGGATATAAAAGCAAGAATTCTTTTTTCAGGGATATTAAAAACCGGAAGTGCGGGCGATAACTTTGTATATCTGGATATATCTGAATTAGGGGAGGATTATTCAGCGGATATTGCGGAGCTGTCTATCAGCCTCACAGGAGATGCGTTAGAGGAATTCGCCATTGAATTGGGTTATTCATACCCTGATATAACCCCAAAGCTGATAAAGAGGGTGGTGAATTCTGAAACAGCGGTTTTAGGCAAGCTAAAAGCCCTTGTTCTATTCGTCACAATAATTGTTCTCACCCTTACTATGATCTGTGTTTCCACCACCATGACGGCAGTGGTGCTCGAACGTTTGAAGGAGATAGGCTTAAAAAAGGCTATAGGGGCGCATAGTAAGAGCATCTTGATAGAATTTTTTTGGGAAGCGTTAATCTTAGGCTTTATCGGCGGGCTTATCGGCTTAATTGCTGGGTTTGGATTTGCTAATTTTGTAAGCATATCAGTTTTTGGAGTTTCGGTCGTTTTCCACTTGTCGATAGCAGCATTTTCAGTGTTTGCATCTATAGTATTTACAGTTATAGCGGGGATGTTCCCTGTTTATTCTGCAGCAAATGTTAATCCTATAGAAGTGTTAAGGGGTGAGTAGTGAAAAATATAGTTGAATTAAGGGGCGTTTCGGTTATATATGACAGCCTAGCCGCCCTTCAAGATGTTTCCCTTGAGGTGCGCTTTGGGGAGTGGTTGGCTGTTATGGGACCGTCCGGTTCAGGCAAAACCACAATGATGAATATAATAGGGTGTCTTGATAAGCCTACAAGAGGCAGCATCATATTTGACGGTGAGGATATATCCCACGCCCGCTTAAAGGACCTAACCGCAATTAGAAGGGAGAAGATAGGGCTTATCTTTCAGCAGTTCCACCTTGTTCCTTACTTAACGGCGTTGCAAAATGTTATGCTCGCTCAATATTATCATAGTTTAGTAGACGAGAAAGAGGCGTTAAAGGCTTTGGAGCGGGTAGGTTTAAGAGAGCGTTCAAGCCACCTCCCTAAAGAGCTTTCAGGCGGAGAGCAGCAGAGGGTGTGCATTGCAAGGGCTCTTATCAACTACCCTAAATTAATCTTAGCAGATGAACCTACAGGAAATCTGGACGAAACAAATGAAAAGATTGTGATAGATATTTTTAAGGGGCTTAACGCAGAAGGCAGCGCCATAATCGTGGTGACGCACGACAGAGAGGTGGCGCAATATGCAGATAGGGTGGTTAGGCTGGGGCACGGCAAGATTGCAGCACAAGAAAAAGACCGCTTGACTTTTCCGCCTATTTCTCTCTAGTATTATGATCTATGCGTTATCTCTTTCATCCAGGGTGCGCCTTATATAGAACCCGTAAACAAGCGGCAGAACGTGCGGCGGAATATCTAAAAGCCGATCTGCATACCTCTTGCTGCAAAAAAGCGGCCCTTGCCCCTGTGGATGGGCTTATTATTACCGTCTGCCCCTTTTGTGAGAATGTGCACCGTAGAAATTCTGTTGAAACCATAACCCTTTGGGAGCTTATCCCTGATGATTTCGACTTTCCTGATTATTCAGGGCTGGAGCTAAGCATTCACGATTCTTGCAAGATAAGGCGGAAAAATCTGTATTCCGTCGTGCGCAAACTCTTATTGAAGATGAATATCACCATAAAAGAGCCTCTGGAAACTATGGAGAACTCTCCATGCTGTGAATACTGGGGAAGTTTGGAGAATATGGAAAAACGAGTCTTAGATATGCCTGTCAGAAGTATCGTTGTTTACTGCAACGGATGTTTCCGCGGTATGCAGACAGGAGGCGGCAAGCCTATCCACCTTATTGACCTCTTATTTGGGGATAACAACCCTTAACGCCCGCTCTCTTTTTTTCTTGCAATCGCATATTCAGTTGTGTTAGAATTGCTTAGCTAGCCCTACTATCTTTTTTATGTTGATTTTTCGTACGGGTTGGCTATTTAGGCGAGGTATTTATGGGTTTTAAGAGATCGGTTGTTCAACGCGGCTTCACCCTTGTCGAGATGGCAGTTGTTCTTGTTCTGTTCGGCATTCTGGTTATGTTTGCTGCAGGGATGCTGGCGCCCCTCTTGCGTTCAGAGATTGCTGCAACACAGCAGCGGGATATTGATAAGGCTATGAACCGCCTTATTCAGCGCATAAAGATGTCTTTTTATGATGTTCCCCTCTTTGCCAACCTTGACTGGGATCAGAGCCTAGATAACGAGACTATTGATATGTTTCGCAAGCTGGCAGGTTACGATTGGGCTTCCAGCAAAGCGCCTCTGCAATATTCCAGCGGCTATCCTGTTTATGATTCCAATGGGCAAGGTTTTTGGCTCTATTCAGGCATCCCCGTTAATGTTGATTATTTTAAGAACAAAGCCAACCACCTTGCCTCCACCACAAGCTGGTTTGACTACAGCCGGAAGGTGTGCGAGCATACCGATGCCACCATTACGGTGGTAGAGTGCCTTGATAAAAATTGTGTTCAGAAAACCGTTACAGATAATGTATCATTTCTTATCACCACCGCCGAAATGAACTTGAAGATGGAAGTTGAGAGCAGCCCTTCTTCAGCTTGCAAATCCGCCTCTACAAAGTCCGGCATATCCACTGGGTTAGATAACTGCCCCGGCAGCGTCAATAACAAACGAACGTTCGAGGTTCCCTATACTGAACGTTATAACTCCCGCCTAAAGTATATCACCCTTGGACGTTTACGCGATGAGATCGGCTGCAATGCAGGGCATATTATCCCTAGGAACTACAACTCTCCCACCCTTAACCAGTCGTCATTTACATGGTTTGCTCCAGAGGGCGGTATAGGCAGAGTCGCCCTCACTTTTGCTGTTTCCCACGGCTGGCCGGTCTACTGGTGCATGGAGTGGGAGCACGAAAGCAATAAGATATTTACTAATACAGGCGATCGACCCCAAGCCGCCGCAACTAGAATCTCTGAAAGCTGGCTAGGTAAAACCATTGTTACCACAAACAGCGGTGTGGGCGAGGTGCGCGGCTACTGCCTTAAAAAGTCTAAAGGGGATGGTGATCTGGATCCGAAATTTATCTCCTTCGGCGATTCCCAACTTATCCATGTGCTCACAACCATTACAGGCAGAGAGAGCACAGGGTTTAATGATTATGATGGTCATTTTGTTGCTGAACACACTGCAACTTACGACAGGATGAGGCTTGCAAACCGCGGGGTTTACCACCTTAACCTCTATATAAGCGATCGCCCTGACATGAGCAAGATAATTGACCATGTCACTGTAAACCTCGTAGAGTAGGAGGTAAGAGATGAATTACAAAAAAGGTTTTACCCTTATACAGATGGCGGCGCTTATTATGATTATGGGGATCGCCCTTGTGGTGGTTGCCCGCCACTTCTCCGCCAGCAACGTTACAGAATCTGTAAACCGCTATGCAGGCGAGGCGGATAACGCCGATAGGGAGCTGAAGCTGTTCTTAGCTAAATACCGCTATATGCCGGATGGCGTCATAGTGGATGCAGATGTTGATGATAACGGCGCTATCAAAACTGTCCATCAGCGCTTTATGGACAATAACACCACCACCACCCCAGAGCTTTACAAAACGTTCAATCCGCGTGCTGAGTTGAGCTTTATGTATGTTGCGCCTCAGATTGAAGACCCTGCTGACCCTGATTATGTTTGGACAGGCGATGTATGCGCCGTTCTTCCGCACACCGCCCCCTACACCCCTGAAATCACCCCCCCTAACGACAGCTACTCTGTAAGCATCTTCTACTGTGACGACACCTCACTCGGCGCGTGCAATACTGTCCGCATGAGGGTGGATGGGCTTATCTATGCGATAGTGCACCCCGGTGATGACGGCGTTTTTCAATCCAGCGCCTCTAGCGATGGGAGGAGCCTCTACATCCCCTCGGAAGGCAATGACGATCTCATCCGCTACCTCTCCGTGCGGGATGCTTATGACGCCGCGGACTGCTCCTTTAGAGTCGCTAGAGTTCCAAAACAAGACCCTCGTTATGTAAACCAGTATAGAGAAACTACTTATGGGAATATATACCCTCCAAAAGCGAGAACGTGGGTTACTGTGGATGAACACACAGGCAACGGTAGCGACTGCACCATAAGAAGCACTGCCTCCTATAGCGCCGCTGTTTTAGGAACCCTTGATGACCTTATTTACGGACGCTACGGTGCAAATGATGTTGGATATAATTCTCTTCAATCCTGCAACAGCGTTCACCTTGAATACCCAGTAAACCGTTTCGGAGATATTTACGCCTCTGAAAAGTGCTGCATCCACCTCAACAGGGATTCGCTGCCGACTGTTTTTTCATCTAACTGCAAAATAGTTTACGGCACAGGCAGCTCATGCGCCGTTGGGGATGGTAAAGACCTTGATGGAGCGACCCCCTATATTGACATTTCAGCCAATCCTTTTGTGGATGCCATCCTCGGTCCTGTAACAAACAACCTAAATCAGAAACCGATCCCTGCCACACTGAATATAACTTTTAGGAATGGGAATAGGCTATACCGTATCAACGATGACGCAACTATTCTAAGGCTTGAACGCTGTCAAGATACTAGAACCTCGGGCGGCAATATCACATGCGAATAGCGGAGGGATAAGTATGAAAAGTGTAAAAAAAATAACAACTTTAAGATACCCATATAAAACGAGCGGAACGTGGAGGGGGTTCTCCCTCTTTGAACTTGCAGTGGTTCTTGTGGTTATGGGGTTAATCGCAGCTGTTGCTGCGCGGGTTATCCCCGCCTTAAATATGCAGAACCGCGCTATAGAGATCGGTTCTGAACTTCGCAACTATGCAGAATCGGTTTTAGGCAGGGCGGAGGCGGAGCGTTACTTTTTAGCTCCCGGCCCTGACAACTTCACACCTTTCCCCCACTACATCAACTATGCAAATTCTGTAGGCATTCCCTGGGGCTATCTCCCCACCCGAGATTTAATATCCAGCGGCGGGCTCTGCAACATTGATCCAGCCCAGAAGATAGCTATAGTCTACTGTAAAAGCACACTTGATAACTGCACCAAAGCAAGCGAGGTGGCAAGTTTTGTGGAGGATGTCGCTCTGGTTCTCTTCTCCTCTGATAAAGCGTTCAAGGAGCGGGTTAAGTTCTATGTAAAAGACGTCCCCCTAAATGCGAACTACTCTATGAATGTAGATAGAGCTGTCAGCGCCGCTGGCGCGTTTACACTCACCTATCAAAACTTTACGCAAGACTATAACGCCATTATAATGAAGATCGCCGCCGCAGGCTCAGGCGACCCTATGGATGAAACGGTGTTAGACTACACCTATCAAGAGATCTGGGATAAAGTGGGCTGCCCTGCCGTAAACTCCGTCACACAGGGGGATGTGCTCTCTGTCCGTGTTGCAAATTACGCCGTTGTAGATATGATCTATGACTTTGTGCCGATCCCATTGAATTTTCTAGACACACCGGGGGCGGAATACTGCTTTGAGAGCTATGAGGGGTTCACTACCGACTTCGGACTTGCGAAAACTTATGAACGGGATGTTTGGGACGGCGCAGAAAGCAATTATAATTCCTCCGATACCGGCTATGGCGCCGGCGGCGGGGTGGCAACATCAGGAATTGCTTTCAACGCATCTGATTCCAATTACTGCAACCGCGCCAACAACAGAATTCCCACTGTAACGAGCTGCAACGGTTCTCGTATGGAAGTTAATTGGATGCAGGCAGGTATTACCTTCCCCAAATGGTATAAAGACGATCACCAACCTGTTTATTGGTATAATTCTGACGGCTCTAGGATTGATGATAGAAGCAAACTCCCCACCGGCGGCGCCACAAGCACAGAGCAAAAGAACACCGCCTATCCTTATGGCGTTATGAAGTGGTTTTTCTGCGGCGGCAACGGCGCTTGGGATAGGATAGATATTGGCGGAACACAAGCTCTTACAGACTATCAGGTGAGGCTGCGTCCGGGGTACCGCGGCACGGATAAGTCCAACTGGTATAGAATCAATAACCGCGCCTTCAAGGCTTACGCCCG
>JAISNW010000256.1 GCA_031276055.1 Deferribacteraceae bacterium
GAAAGCTCACCGCCATTGTAAGCAAGTCCCACACCTGCTTAGTCTTTATAAACCAGACCCGCCAGAAGATAGGGCAGATGTTTGGACCTGCTGAAACCACCACCGGCGGCAATGCTCTAAAGTTTTATGCGTCTGTCCGCCTAGATGTTAGAAGAACGAGCACTGTTAAGGATAAAGAGGCGATAATCGGCAACCATGCAGTCGTCAAGGTTGTTAAAAATAAGGTGGCGCCTCCCTTTAGAACAGCGGAGTTTGATATTATTTTCGGCAAAGGGATATCCAAAGAGGGTATATTGTTGGAAATGGCGGTGGAAAAAGATATAATTCAAAAATCAGGTTCTTGGTACAGCGCTGGGGATAAAAAGCTGGCTCAGGGTGCAATCAATGTTCATGCCTACTTCTTTACAAATCCAGAGTTTGCTGCTGAAATTGAAGACAAGATTAGGGAAGCGTATAACTTTCCTAGAACAAGATAACGGTCTATCAAGCCGTGTGTTTTAATCTAGTTAGGAGGCAGTTATGATTCTAGATGACATCTTGGCGGAAGCAGTAAAAAACGGCGCTTCAGACATTCATATTCAGGTAGGCTCCCACCCGAGACAGAGGGTAAACGGCAGCCTTGAACCTATGATCGGTTTTCCCATCCTTACCCTTGATATGATGAAGAGCTTCATCGACATCATCCCTGAAATACGCAGGCGGGAGTTTTTAGGCGGCGGCGATGCAGATTTCGCCTATGCTGTTCAGAATGTATCGCGTTTTCGCTCTAACGCCTATATGCAGAGGGGAACGCCGGGTTTTGTTTTCCGCCCTATCCCGCGGCTGGATTTCACTGTGGAGAGTATGGGGCTTCCCTTAGTTATCAAAAATATAGCCAAATATAAGAGGGGGTTGGTGCTTGTCACTGGTGTAACAGGCTCGGGTAAAACCACCACTATGGCCACAATTATCGACCTTATCAATCAGAATGAGAATGTAAGCATAGTAACCTTAGAAGATCCTATAGAGTTTCTTTACAACGCTAAAAAGGCGTTGGTAGGGCAGAGGGAGATAGGGGTTGACACGCCCTCCTTTTACGAGGGGTTGCGCCGGGCTCTTAGGCAAGACCCTGATGTTATATTCATCGGCGAAATGAGGGATTTAGAGACGGTTGAAACAGCCTTAAATGCGGCAGAAACGGGGCACCTTGTGCTCTCCACCCTTCACACCCTTGACGCCATTGAAACTATAAACCGTATAATTGCGATGTTCCCGCCGCACCAGCACCAGCAGATAAGGTATCAACTCTCCACTGTGCTTCAGGCGGTCGTATCGCAGCGGCTTGTCCCAAAAAGCGGCGGCAAAGGGCGCGTACCCGCAGTAGAGGTGCTTATCAATACCGCCGCTATTAGAGACTGTATAGTTGATCCTGAACGGACAACGCTTATCGAGGATTATATCCGACAAGGTGGAACAGTGTATCAGATGCAAACTTTTGATCAGTCTATATACTCCCTCTGCTCTGCAGGGCATGTGGCAGTTGAAGAGGCGATGAAGTGGGTTAAACGCAAAGATGATTTTGCTCTCCTGCTGAAAGGGGTATCCAACAACCCATCTCGGTGGTAGAGCTTTAAGAAACGTTTATGGCGTGCTTTGCCTATGCACTGAAACTGCTAAGCAGGCGGGATTATTTTGAAACTGAATTAAGAGAACGTTTGCAGAATAACTTTTCTCCCGAGCAGATAGAGCAAACTGCTGCAGAGCTTAAAAGGCTAAATTATATTGATGATGAGCGGCTGCTTGACAATTTTATCCGTTGGCAGTTGAAAAAAGGGCATGGAGAGCGTTATATACGCTTAGCACTCAATCGCAAAGGGGTTGACTGCTCCATGGAGGAGATCCGCCGTATAGCCTCAACAGACGATAAGAGCCTTTCTGCTCTTATGCAATACGCTGAAAAATACTACAGTAGAAAGAGCGGCGTTTCACAACAGAGTTGTTTTAGATATTTAGCCGCACGCGGTTTTTTAGCGGAAGATATATTAGCGGTTCTGAATAAACTAAAGAGAGGAGATTGAACGATGAAAGTTATATTTCTAAAAGATGTGGAAAATGTCGCCCACGAGGGCGACATTAAAGAAGTTAAGCCGGGCTACGCCCGAAACTTTCTCTTCGCCCAGAAGATAGCTCTTGAAGCTACCCCTGCCAATATGAAGGCGTTAGAGAAACGGTTGGCTGAAATCTCAAAGAAGGAGAAAGACAGAATTTCAGCCGCTGAGGCTTTAGCGGCGCAGATCAAGAAAGCCGCTGTAAATATCACTAAGAAGGCGGGAGAGAAAGGAAAACTTTATGGCGCTATAACCCCTCAAGAGCTTATCGATGCCCTTGCAACGCAAGGTTTTAATCTGGAGAAAAAGCAGCTTGAATTAAAAGAGCCTATCCGCGTTCTTGGCAGACATGAGGTGCATGTGCGCCTTTATAAAGACGTCCGCAGCTTTTTCACCCTTTCAGTTGAGGCGGAGAATGCCCGCTAACATCGTCCCCCCTAACGATATTATATCTGAACATGCTGTGCTTGCCTGCCTTATGCTGGAGAGCGGTTCTATGGAGGAGATATATGGGTTCATAAAAAAGGAGGATTTTTATGAACCTAAAAACGCCCTGATCTTTGAAACTATAAGAAAGCTGTATGAAGCAAACGAGGCTTATGACGTCATAATGACGGCGGCTGCGATGCGCTCTGCGGGAGAGTTGGAAAAGATCGGCGGCGAAAGCTACATTATGCAAGCAGCGCGAATCCTTCCTAATGCGGGCAATCTGAAATATTACGCCGTCAATGTGAAGGAGAAATCGCTTTTAAGGAGTCTATTCAGCATATCGGGCTTTATATCTGAAAAGGTTGCAGAATATGACAAAGATTCATCTCGAACTGCAATGCAGGCGGTTGACGAGTGCAGCCAGAAAATTTATGATCTCTCTAAAAACGAGGCGGGGCGGGAACTTATCCCCCTTGAGGAGCTGCTTGCAGAGGTATACGCAGGATTAGAAAAAGTCTCAAGCCACAAGGCGGATCTCTTAGGGGTTACCACAGGCTTTAATAAGCTGGACCGCCTTATCAACGGTTTACAGGCGTCAAGCCTAATAATTGTGGCAGGCAGACCCGCCATGGGCAAAACCTCTTTCACTATGAATATGGCGCAAAATGCCGCTATTGCAGGGAATACTGTTGCGGTGTTCAGCCTTGAGATGTCAAAAACCCAGATTGTCCATAAATTTATAACCTATAAGACAGAGTTAAGCGGAAATATTCTTCAGAGCGGTCCGATAGGGGAGTTTGAGTGGAAAAAATTAGCGCAGGCAGGCGATCCATTAAAGAACCTTAAAATTTGGATAGATGATTCCTCTAAACCTTCGGCGATGGAGATCGCATCCAAATGCCGCCGTCTAAAGAGCAATAGAGGGCTCGATCTAGTGGTTATTGATTACCTTCAGTTGATGACAAGCGAATCTAAGAGGCGCTCAGACAGCCGCGCTAATGAAGTTTCTGATATTACCCGCAGCCTAAAAGCTATGGCTAAAGACCTTGATGTGCCTGTGGTGGCGCTTTCGCAGCTGAATAGATCGCCTGAAGGGCGTAAGGAAAACCGCCCTATCCTTTCAGATCTGAGAGAATCAGGTTCTATAGAGCAGGATGCGGATCAGGTGCTCTTTATCCACCGCCAGAAATATTATGATAAAGCGTTTGAAAGTATGGGCGAAGATGAGACGGCAGAGGTGATTGTAGGGAAAAACCGCACCGGCCCTACAGGGAGGGTAAACCTTACCTTTCTCCCCCACTGCACTAAATTTCAAGATATAGATTGATGCGCCTCTCTCTTGCCGATAGATAAGTAGAACACCCCGCCTAAAAGGGAGAATAAAAGTTGGCAAACCCTCCATATTAAGATAACCGCCGCTCCACCGCTTACCCCCATACACCCGAAGAGAATATCTGCCACAAACTCTGTCATGCCTAGGTTGCCGGGAGTTACGGGGATTACAGTAGAAGCAAACACTAAACCCGATACCGCTATAGAGGCGATAGCGGCGCTCTCGCCGTACATAGCGTAGGCAATCCCTGCCACCCCTGCAATAAGGAGGATCTGCCCTATTGCTGCAAGCAGGAAGGAGAAAAAGCATACTTTCAAGTTATTCATCAACACCCTAGCGGCGCTAAGGAATGAGAGGAGTTTTTCGCCAAAAAACAGCCTTCCCGCCGCTTTCTCTATAAGGTTGTAAAAAAAGTTGTAGATGGGGGAAAATCTTAGAGCAGTGAGGAAAAGTATACACAAGAGGGGGATAAGGGCGATCCCTGCTCCAAAAAGTAGATTTAGCTCTATAGATGGGCTTTTCCTATAGGTGTAGATGCAAAAAAAAGCAGCAAAAGAGATAAGCAGCAGCCCCAAAAACGCAAAAATCCTATCAAGCAAGGTTATGGCGGCGGCTTGCATAACAGGGAGTCCACAGCGGCTTTTAAGGTAGTAGACGCGCAATATATCTCCTCCCGCACCGCTTGGAAGAAAATTGCTAAAGAACAGCCCAATATTTACAATCTTGAATAGCTCTTTGCTGCGGACGTTGTAACCCGCGGCTCTAATAACCATCTCATAACGTTTGGTAAAGATAAAGGTTTGAACTAGGTTAAGTAGAAGCGCTGCCGCAAAAGCCGCTGCAGTCCCAGTTGAAAAGAGCGGTTCTAACATAGTGAGGTTCAACCGCCCGCTTTTCACCAGATAGAGCGCTAAAACCGCCATAATGACGCACTTTATAGCAGTTAATAGATGCTTAGGAGCTCTCTTCATTCACTACATATCATCAGGAGCATCCACCCCCAGAAGATTTAAGCCATACTTTAATGCTGCCGCGACCCCTTTACATAATGCTAAACGTGCAGATGAGAGATCTTTATCAACACTGTCGGCTATGGCGCGGGCATAGTAGTAAGAGTGGAACTCCCCCGCAAGCTCTGTGAGATAGTATGATAGTCTGTGCGGTTCGTTGTATTCAGCGCACACAGTTAGAATATCTTTCATCTCTATTAACTTTTTAATGATTGCAAGCTCTTTCTCATCCGTTAGGAGGGATAGATCATGGTAATCAAGGGGAATCTCTTTTTTTACAGCAGTTTCCATAAGCCCTGCAATGCGTGCATGGGCATATTGCACATAATAAACGGGGTTGTCGGAGCTCTCCTGTTTAGCAAGATCAATATCAAATTCAAATTGGGAATCAGGGCTGCGCATATTATAAAAAAACCTAGCCGCGTCAACGCCTGCTTCGTCAATAAGCCAATCTAACGTGATGAACTGCCCTTTCCTTGTGGACATAGATATACGAGAACCCTCGTTTATGAGCCCTACCATCTGCACCAAAACAGCGTCAAACCTGCTGGTATCATGGTTTAGCACTTCCAGAGCGCACTCAAGACGTTTTACATAACCGTGGTGGTCAGCGCCCCAGACATCCACCAGCAGATCAAAACCTCTATCAAACTTCCCACCGTGGTATGCAATATCCGGGGTGAGGTAGGTGTAAGTTCCATCTGATTTTCTTAGCACCCGATCCTCAGTATCACCGTAACGGCAAGATGCAAACCAGAGGGCATCGTCTTTTTCGTAAACGCACCCTGCATCTTCCAGCTTTTTTAAGGTTCGGGTTATATTGCCGCCTTCGTAGAGAGATGTTTCGCTAAAATATTCATCCACTTTCACCTTAAAACGTTTTAAGGTGGAGTCTATCTGGTT
>JAISNW010000198.1 GCA_031276055.1 Deferribacteraceae bacterium
TAGATGCATTAAAAGCCGCCGACTTTAAGACGCAGGTAGGACCAGGCGTCTATGACATACACTCCCCGCGAATTCCTAGTGTGGAAGAGATAAAAGCAGCCATCCTAAAGATGCTTGCAAAACTTCCTAAGGAAAAATTGTGGGTAAACCCTGACTGCGGGCTTAAAACGAGGGGAGAAAAGGAGACGTTGCCCAGCCTTGAAAATATGACCGCAGCTGCAAAACAGATAAGACAGAGTTTATAGGGAAAGGTTGATGCTTACGGCATCCGCCGTAAGCGCCCCGTCAATTGACTGATAGTGTAAAAGTTTTATGTAAACTTTGTGTAATTTTTTTATAAAATTTTTCTTGCTAAATCTGTTTAGTTACATATAGAATGATGTTATGAAAATATCCTTAGAAAAGAAGTTGTTCTTTGTAACGATAGTGCCGCTGATTGTGGGGTTCGTTCTCATATTGGTAGTCGACCAACTGATAAAAAATCTCGTGAAAACAAATGCAATGAGTATTCTATCGGCTGAAGTTGAGTTGAAGGATGCTGAACTGCAGGCGCTCTTTGTTCAAAACATCTTTGAAACGAGCGCCCTCTCTGATGAACTAGTCCACCTCATGGAAAAAGGGATTTTAACACGAGAAATTGCCGCCATGGTCACAGAAGGCTATATAAAGCGCAGCGGTTTTTTTGGAGGCGCTATAGTTTTTGAACCCAATATTTTAGGGCGGGATGAAGATTTTGCGGGCGCAAAATATCACAGCAAAGACGGGCGGTTTATTCCATATTGGTATCTTGATAACGGTGTTTTAAAACAAGAGATTCTTACCAGTTTTTTGGGGGAAGAGTGGTATGAAACCCCAAAATCCACTAAGAAGATAGTTCTTTCAGAACCTTACTGGTATGAGACGGGAGGCGGCAGATACCTTATGGTTACCGTTGCCTCCCCTATTATCGTTTCAGGCAAGGTAGTAGGGGTTAATACCTATGATATTCTCCTCAATAGATTTCAAAAATTTGTAGACCAGATAAAGCCTTTCGGTACAGGCTACGCTGTTCTTATATCGGACAGAGGGGTTATTATTGCGGCTCAAGACAGCTCTTTTGCCAATCAGAACGTATCTAAACTGCCTGATATTCCCCAAAGCGCGCTCTCTGCTGCATTGAAAGAGGCATTCAGAGGGGAACATTCAACTTTTCTATGGGAAGATAAATCAGGCGATCAGGTGGTAAGCATCGCAGTTCCTGTAAAAGTTGAAGGGGTGGATAAGGTTTGGTCGCTTTTAGTCACAGCGTATTATAACAGCGCCTATGCAGAGGCGGGGCTTAACAACCTTGAGAACCTCTTTAACTTTATCTTAGGGGCGATAGTTCTATGCATCGGGGGGATAACCTTCTTTTCTAGGGTATTTATTGTCCGCTATCTTAAACACTTTATGGGCGCTTTTAAGGATGTCACCGAAGGCGAGGGAGACCTAACAAAGACTATCACTATAAACAGCGGAGATGAATTTGAAACGCTTGCGGAACAGTTGAATACCTTTGTTATCCGCCTATCCTACATAATTAAAGATATAAAGGCAAGCGCCGACCGCTCCACCGCAAACGCGGAGGAGATAGGCGGAAATCTGCAAGGGCTTCAAACCTCCTTTTCCCAACAGAGCACAGATATTGCCTCTGTTACAGTAGCTTTGGAGGAAGTAGCCAACTCTTCAAAAGGAGTGGTGGAAACCTTAAAGAATAATGAGAACGTGGTATCTAACGCTTCTGCACAGATTCTTCAGGGAGAACGCAGCCTTAACGATTTATACGCCTCAATGGGCAAGATAAATACCATTACCGCCTCTCTGTCAAAAACTGTATCGGAGCTCGGGGAGGCATCCGCACAGATAGGAGATATATTAAACGCCATAAATGATATTGCTGACCAAACAAACCTTTTAGCGCTAAATGCGGCTATCGAGGCGGCTAGAGCAGGGGAGGCAGGCCGCGGCTTTGCCGTTGTTGCCGATGAGGTGAGAAAACTTGCTGAACGCACTCAAAAATCCACTCAAGAGATTAAGAGCATTATTACCGCACTGCAAACAGAAACAGCTAAGGCGAGTGAGGAGATGCAAGTTGCCGAAACAAGCGTTAAAGAGAGCATAACCATTGCAGAAGCAGCTAGAGATTCCTTTAAGGGCGTTGTCAATGTGGTAGGCACAATAGATTCCAACAGCAAGCTGATCACCTTGTCTATTGAAGAACAGGCTGCAGCAATATCAGGTGTGAACGACAGCGCACAAGATATAGGAGCTCTCCTTGAACAGTGCGATAAAACGATAGATGTTTTCAATAAATCAGTGGAAGGACTCACCCAAGCCGCCCAGAACACCAAAAAGTTGTTGGATAGGTTTAAGGTATAGCTCAAATTTGATGAAACAGGCGGTTATCGCTCGGTTTTTTGACGCCGTAAAGCCGATGCGGGCGGCAGGGAGAAAGAAGGTTCGCATCGGAGGCAACTCTGACGGCGCTTATGTTATGCTTGAGCCTAAACGCGGAGGAATAGCCTATAGTATAGGTGTTGGAGATGTGGTGCGCTGGGATGTTGAGATGTCCGAGTTGGGCTATCAGGTTTTCCAGTATGACGGCACATTGGACTCGCCGCCCATAGTAGACCACCCTCTGATTAAATTTCACGGATATAATATATTCGCCGAAAAATTAAAAAGCAACGAAAGAACATTGAGTGAAATTATCAATGAAAACGTTCATGCCGACGAAGTCGGCATGATTTTGCAAATGGATATCGAAACTGCTGAGTGGGAATTATTTGAAAAGTTAGATGAACACATTTTACAGCAATTTGAACAGATATTGGTGGAGTTTCATAATATTTCCCCCAAGAGCAAAGATTTTATTCAGCAGATAGAGGTGTTTGAAAAGCTCAACAAAACACATCAAGTTATTCATATTCATGGAAATAATTTGGGCGATCTGCACTTTGTATGGCGTGGCGGCGTTAGAAGTATAGCCTGCTTGAGCTGCATTCCCGCATCGCTTGAGATAACCTATGTTAGAAGGGATGATTCCATCAATTTTATCCCAGAGGACAGCTTTTTTCCTACCGAGCTTGATAGGGCGAATAATCCAAGACGCCCTGATATGGTTTTAGGGTATTGGGGGGAGTATAATGACACTCTCTTTGCAAAGGAGAATCTTAAAAAGTGCAAGTCGTATCTATTTTTCCTGATTAGGTGGATACTTAAACCGTTATTAAACCTTAGACATAGAAAACAGAAGAAATTTTCAAGATAATACCTAACCTCTATCTTTTCTGCAAAGAAAGTAGAGTTCAGAAGAACTTTTGCGGGAGGCTTCAGGCTTTATAATACGGACGCTTTTATAATCTCTTTTTAACGCTATGCTTAACCCCTTTGCGCCCGCCCCGTCAAAGAGCTTAAAGAGCAAACTTTTTGCACCAACCTTTTTAGCTATTGAGATCACAACTTCAACTAAAGCAAGGCTTCTCTCATGGTCGCCTGCTCCAATAGTGTTCGGCGCAATATCCGATATTACTAGATCATAGGCGGCTGTTTGAGAAGTTATCCACACTAGAGTTTCTGGGGCTGAAATATCTCCTTTGAAAAAATGGAAACGGCTGTCGTTGATAACCGTATCGATGAGATCAACCGCTGCTATGAACCCGTCTTTGCCTAATAGAGCAAGAGCTGCCTCACTCCACCCTCCGGGGTGCGCTCCGCAATCCAAAATTTTGGAGTTTCTTGAAAAGAGCTTGTATTTTTTATGAATTTCCAGCAGTTTATAAGCCGCTCGGGAACTGTATCCTTCGGCTTTCGCCCGCCTG